>JAUWBQ010000011.1 GCA_030601645.1 Candidatus Bathyarchaeota archaeon
GTACTGGCCCATGTATATGCAGACCTGCTGGATCTTGTACTGCCGGTTGGCTGTCAGCAGGTAGATGTCCTGACCCTTCCTGATGGTGCCCGAGAAGATGCGCCCGGTACTCACCACCCCCGCCTGGGGGTCGATGATGACGTTGGTGATGCAGATCACTAGGGGCCCGTCGTCGTCCAGGCTCACCATGGACTTCCCCATCTCGCTATCCAGATCTCCTTGCCAGATCTGCTCTAGCCTGAAGGGCTGAGCCTCTACCGGGTTGGGTAGATGGTTGATGGCCATCTCAAGAATTGCCTCGCTGAGGGGAAGGAGCTCCTGGAGTTTCTCGATTTCGCCGTTCTTGTAGAAATCAACTATGGCCTGGAATGATAGCCCCTTCTTCTGGAGCAATGGAAGCGTGAAGCCCCACCTGTCCAGGGCGGAGCCGAAGGCCACCGTCCCGTTGGCGGCGTTCACTGTCCACTTGTTCCTCACCTCGTCGGAACCGTAGGTCTGGACGATTGTGTTGAACTGGTTGATGACCCTCAGGAGCTTCTGCTGGACGGCTGCTGCGTCCATCTTGAGCTCCTTGATGAGCCTGTCGAACTTGTTGATGTACATGACAGGTTTGACCCGCTCGTCCAGAGCGACCCTGAGGCGGACCTCGGTCATGATCTGGAACTCCTCGACCGCGTCCACCAGCAGGATGCAGCCGTCCAGAGCCCTGAGGGCCCTGGTCACCTTCCCCGAGAAGTCCACGTGGCCCGGGGTGTCGATGAGGTTGATGACGTAAGGTTGCCCATCCGACTCATAAAGCAGGCTGATGTTCGCCGTCTTGATGGTGATGCCCCGCCTCTGCTCCTCCTCCAAGTAGTCTAGGGCCCGGGTCTCCCCGGCCCTATCGGGCGCCATCAGCCCGGCCATGGCGAGGAGGCTGTCGCTCATGGTGGTCTTGCCGTGGTCGATGTGAGCTATTATTCCAATATTCCTAATGTGCTCCTTGTCGTTCATCAGCTTCAGGATCTCGTTTGTCTGTTTGTACCGGGTCATGTCGAGTCAAACCTTTAATTCTGATTACGCTATACTCACAAAACAGGGCCCATTTAAACCTATTTATGAATCTCATGTTGATGGAATATCAAGAACCCTTCCCACATTCAGGCCTGAAATTTTTTTGCTGATCCGAATTAACTTGCTCGTAACTCGACAACATATCTATCGATATATTCCTTTCATAAATGGACAAGAGATCGCGATTTCAAGGGAGATAGTTATAAATTTTATTTTCCATTACAACTAAATATAGGTTAAAAATGCATGGTTTGAACATCGAGATATTAATTTTAAATACACTTAACGTTTTTAAATCATGCAAGGGGATTGAAAACAACGACGCCGAGTACCATCGTTTTCGCAACGTTCCTCGTGCTTGCCATCTTTTGTGTTGGGGGACTATGTAACATCCCCAAGATCCAAGGTTTCCTAGAAAGACATCAAATCATGCGCCCTTTTAGAAACGTCCCCCCCCCAAGAAATGGAGCATTACACATCGATCCTAAAAAAGGAAGAAGAAAGTAAAAGAGAACCGCGACTCAAATAAATAAAAGCATCAAAATAACGATAGTAGAATCTACATTCAAAGATATTTAAAATAAACATAATCTTGAAAGAAATGTCTATCAGTAACTCTGCGTCACATACCAAATAATAGAAAAGAAGGAGAAAACAAGTTTAACGAGAACCTCCACCCTTGAATATCTTTTTCAGCCTCATGGAGACGATCTTGGCTTCCTCTTCACGCAGGTAGAATGTGTCGATCTGCCTCCACTCCTTGTCTGTGAAGTATGTGAAGTACTTAGAATTCCTCAGGAAGACAGGCGGGTCCTCCCTCGCCATCGCCTCGTCCACGTCCTTCCCCGTCAGCCCGATCTCCCTGGCGTCCCACCGAAGGAGAACCCGGGGAACACGGGGGGTGAAGACGTGCTCGTGGAACGACTCGTCGTTGGGCATGATGCACACATCCACCCCTGGGATGTCCCTCAATTCACCTTCGAAGTACTCAGCCGTCTCCATCTGCTCGGCGTAGAGGGAGTCCCCCTCCTCAACGAAGATCTCTAAGGCCACCAGGAGGCCCACGATCTGCTCCTTGCTGATCTTGTACCCCCTGCCCCAGCCAGCTTGAGGGAAAGAGTGGGCCCGGACGGCTCTGACTATCTCGGCCCCCCTCCCTTTCCCTAGCATCATGCCAGTGTTGTTCGGGGCCTTGATGGCCTTCCCCCCGCTGAAGCAGACGATGTCTGCCCCCATTTCAGTGTACTTGTGCAGGTTGGCGACCGGGGGGAGCATGGAGGCGGCATCCACCACCACGGGGACTCCATGATCCTTTCCAGCCTCGACCACCTCTTCTAGGGGGAACATCCCCCGGGGGACGACGTTGTAGGAAGCGGTGTACGCCAGGCAGCAGGTCCCCTCGGTGATGGCGCTCTCGAGCTCCCGCTTCATGGACCCCAAGGTCCCGGCCTGACCGTACTCGACCAAGGTCGCGCCTGAAACCGTCCACTGGGGCGTGTACATGATATGATGCCCCCGGGGGTTGACGACCTCGTTCTTCATCCCATCGGTATCTGGAAGCCTCATCCACTTCCCGTGGTCGTTTCCGGCCATGCAACCGGCCACGGCCAACCCCATCGCGGCTCCCGTTCCAGTTGTGACGTGAGCCTCATCGACTTTGCAGAGCGCGGCTATCCTCTCGTCCACGTTGGCGATGAGCTCGTGCATGTCTACGAAGGTCTTGGCGACCTCGTTCATGGCATCCAGGACCCTGTCGTCTATCCAGGTCCCCCCTACGACTGTGGACCAGTTGCCGGCGTTGATCCAAGATCTCACCCCCAAGCGGTCCAAAACCTTGCTCTTGTATGGATAATCCATGTTGCTTCATATGCCCATGTCGGGATTCCGTCTTTAAGATTTTGGAAACCACTTGATTTGGATGTTCCGAAAAAGAAATGGAAAAATGGGTTAAAGACCTTGGAAACTAGTATCTCCTTTGACCGTAGCCCCTAGATCTCTGGCGGCCGTAGCCTCCTCTCTGCTGCTCGAAGACCTTGCTCGAGAGGTTGTTGTCCAGGTTGACATCCTCGAAGGGTGCCTCCTCAAGAGCTTCGTAGCTACCGTATCGGCCAAGGTTGAGGCGCATCGACCCCCTGAAAAGGTTGACATAAGCGTCCTTTATGTTCATTATCATGCCTTCCTCGACCTCGTCCAATACGTCATCCCAGAGAGTCAGATAGATGCTCCCCGTATCGTCGCCCACCAAGGCTTCGGCGACCCGGTGAGTGGACATGTCCTTCCTGGAGGTCACTTCGCGAACCTCCGTTTTCGACATGACTTTCACAACGGTGTAGACCCTACGTGAATAAGAGTTAAGATCTCCAACTTTTATCATTTCGGCGTCTTTTTCTTCATGTGTAGACATTTTAGCTCTACTCGTGTTTAGCGAGCGAAGAAGATACAGTGTTCAATATAAGGCTTGTCATCTCGTCTCTCCCTGGCCATGGACATCCGCAGGATGCTGTGATGCGTCAGAAACCAGCTTATTCGTGGCTTAACCCTTGTTTCACTTGTGCCGGACCCCAAAGGCTTTAATAATTCACCGTCAATTGTTGAGTTTGCAATGTCTGACAAAAACGTCGTATACATTGGTAGCAAGCCGATCATGAACTATTGCCTGGCTGTCCTCAGTTCCCTCCAGAGCAACGACGACACGGTCGAGTTGAAGGCGAGGGGGCGGGCAATTAGCTCCGCAGTCGACGTGGCAGAGGTCACCAGAAACCGATTCCTGGACAACCTCACCGTTGAGAACATAGAGATCGGGACTGAAGAGCTGGAAGGTCACGAAGGACAGAAGCGGAACGTGAGCACGATCACGATAGTTCTGAAGAAAGGCTGAAACCTCAAAGGCTTCGAGACTTTATCGATACTCTACTCAAGGTCTCGTTAAGACTGCCACAGAATAATGAATAATTCCGAGTTTATCTATTTTTAACGAGGTTCACTGGAAGGCAAGATTTTTAATTCCGAACCCCATTCTTGGCCGATAGTTCCTGTATTGGTGGGGGTGACTCACTCGGCGTTAGCATGCTTCTTCCTAAGCTCTATCTCTGTGACGCCGAGTTTTTGCATCAGGTATGCGATCACCGAGTCCAGGAAGACCATGACCGAGAGCTCGAACATTGTCCCAAGGGGGGCGTTGTCATACTCTCCGGTGATCTGCCGCCTTTCGTAGTCGAAGTCTTGGTCTATCTTGGTCCTGCCTTTCACGATTATAACCTCGTCGGCTAAGCGGGCCAGGGAGGAGTCGTTATGGGACGTGATGGCGACTACCTTGGAGCCAACGCCCTTGGAGACCTCGGCCTGGGCTACTACGGTCGTTGTGGTTCCGGATCCGGAGATGGCCAGCACAAGGTCTTCCCGCGTCAGGGCGGGGGTGATTGTCTCGCCGCTCACATAGACGTTGAAGCCGAGATGCATGAGGCGGAGGGCGAAGGCCCTGCCGACGAAGCCGCTCCTCCCGGTCCCGAGGAGAAGTATCTTGTTCTCCCGAGCTTCGAGGATTACCTCGACCATGCGGTTTATCTCTTTATCGTCTATGGACTGGATGACTCCATTTATTCCGGAAAGAATCCATTTGGAAACCTCCTTCACGAAGCTCATCGTCGTTCTATACCAAAGCTACGCATCGATTATTTTTATATTTCTGATGAGACGCCGGCTTATCTTATCCCATATTTTTCCGGATTACGATATTTATCAGTATATATTTTATATCCAAAACTTATATAAATTAGATGAGTATGAACCTTAGTTTGACGGTCTTTTCGCAATTAACGTGGCGAGAAAAGGTTCTTTCAAAAAGAGATAATAATTGGACTAGTTACTTTCCGTGTTTACAACGTCGGCGATCTTGCATATTTCATTCTCGCCTGTGAGCACGTTGTCGATGGCGATCTCTGCGATGGCGGAGCTGTGTTCGGCCACGATCTTCAGATCCCATGCGATCTGGCTGACGGCGGCGGTGAAGTCTACACTGCTCCCGTTCTGGAACTTCTTCGCGAGGTTGGCCTCCTCGTGCTCTATCGTCTCGTAGAGGTCCACGGTGTCGCTGGCTATAGTTATGTTCCCGTCGAAGATGCTCTTGACGGCCTTGTCGAACATGGTGAAGGCGATCATCCCGATCTGGGTGAGTCTGTCGATGAGGGCGTCGTCACTCTCCTTACGGATGGGCTGGAGCTTGATGATATTCTCTGCGATGTTGGTCACCCTGTCCCCGATCATCTCGAGGTACCATGCGATTATGCTGTACTGGACGATGTCCATGGGGTCTTTTATGCCGATGCCTTCGGAGATCAACCTGGACTGTTGTGCCGACGCGAGGAGGCGGGCCAGGAGCCAGTATATCGTGTCGGCCTCGTACTCGCGGGTTATCGCGTCTTTCGCCAGCTCCAAATCCCCATCCAAGAGGCTGTCTAAGGCCTCCTTGAACATGATGGAGGTTATCATGTATAGGCGGCGGATCACGGTCTGGAGGGGGAAGTTGTGCGGGTCTATCGAGCACTGGAGCAGGAGGTGGCGGTCGGACTCCTCTATGATCCCGATGCCCAGGAGCCTCTGGGTCACCTCCCTGATGCTCTGGATCTGCTCCCTCATCAGTCTCCGGCTCGACTCCACCTTTATCATGCTCCTCCCCAGGACGTAGTTTCCCACGATGACCCTCGCGAGAACCTTTGTGTTGTCGCAGTTGTCCACGTTTACCACATACATCACGTTGTTCTCGCCTTTTCCAGGCTTCACGGTCAACCTGAGAGCCCCGTCGCTCTCCTCGGATATGAAGATCAGATCTCCCTTATGGACGCCCGTCTTCTTCGTCCATTTCATCGGGAGGGAGACCGATAGCGTAGAGTATCCGACTTTTTGCACTTTCCTAGGTTCCATCGCGTCCACCATTATTCTATATACTGAATCGGCATATATCTAAACAGTAATTATTTAAACCTTATGGGATCACTCAGTTTGTATTATAATTATATCAAAGTCGCAGGGGGGAGAAGGGGGCCGAAGGGGGGAAGATAAAACCTCACGTATATGGCAAGCACCAGTGCGATGAGGGAAAGCGCCATGACCGTGAAATCATTTCGGTCCATCTTGAGCTCGTAGAGGTTTGTCCGGGTGCTGGAGGCCCCGAAGGCCCTGGACTCCATGGCTTCGGCGAGTTCGAGGCTCCGTCTAATCGAGTTTATTATCAGCGGGAGGAGGATTGGGATGTATTTCTGGATCCTGGCGAGGAAGTTACCCTTGTCGAGCTCCAGGCCCCTTGATCTCTGGGCGTCCATGATGGACTGGGCTTCGTCGGCCAGGACTGGGACGAACCTGATGGCGGTGATGAAGGCGAAGTTAAACTCGAAGGGGACACGCGCCTTCTCCAAGGCCAAACTCAGCTTGTCCGGCGACGTCGTCAGGAAGAAGATGGAGAAGGATGTGATCAAGACCAAGAACCGCACTGTGAGGGAGAGGGCGTACTCGACGTTCTCCGTCGTCAGGGTCCCGCCCCTGAAGAAGTAGAAGGACACGATATTGGTCACGAAGATTATCGTGGCAAGGAACAGCCCTCCTTTCAGACTCTTGGCCCACTCTCTCTCGATCTTGGCGATGATGACGAGGGGGATCTGCACGATGAAGATTGCCATGAGGGGTATGAGCTGGATGAATATGACGGCGGATACGAACAGCGCCAGGGTCATGAGGAACTTTACCCTGGGATCGAGGTTGTGGATGGGGGAGTCTCCCCGGCTGAACCTCAGCCCTTCCAGAAGGCTCATGGCCCGGCCTCCTTGAGGCGCATCAGCAAATCGACGGCTTCGTCGACTCCGAGCACGTCCCCGGGGAGGCCGTGGTGGGAGAGCCTGGAGAAGATCTTAGTTATCTCGGGAGGCGAGACGGACGCCCTCTCCATAGCCTCTGCGTCGGTCATTATCTCCTTCGTGGACCCGTCCGCGGTGATACCGCCGTCGGCCATGAGGACTATCCTGGGCTTGCACTCGGCCACGAACTCCACGTCGTGGGTGACTATGATAGTGGTCTTCCCCTGGGTCCTCAGCTGCATGAGGAAGTGCCGGAGCAACTCCTTCTGTGCGTAGTCCTGGCCTATGGTTGGCTCGTCGAGGACCACTATCTCGGGGTCCCACGCCAGGACTGAGGCGAGGGCCACCCTCTTCCGCTCCCCTCCGCTCAGGATGAAGGGGCTCGACTTCCGGTATTGTTCGAGGTTGAGGAGGTTGAGGGCCCAGTCCACCCTCTTCTCGACCACTTCCTTCTCGAAGCCGAAGTTGTTCAGGGCGAAGCTGATCTCGGATTCCACGTTCTCTGAGAAGAGCTGGTCGTCCGGGTTCTGGAAGACCAGCCCCACCTTCCGGGAGAGGGAGGCGACGCTTACCTGGGAAACGTCTACGCCGTCGACTATTATTCGACCTTCCTGGGGCCTGAGGAGGCCGTTGAAATGTTTAACCAGGGTTGTCTTCCCTGCGCCGTTCTCTCCCATGATGGCGACGAACTCCCCTTTGTGGATGGTTAGGGAGACGCCGTTGAGGGCCTGGACTCCGCTCGGGTAGGTGTAAGAGACGTCCTCCACCCGGATGATGGGGCTCATGTTGTGCTCCCCCGTGAACCCCTCCAGGTCCTGGACGACCGTCTTTTTAACGCGTCTGACATCCATCGGCGGGATGTTCCTCTCCAGCTGCTCAATGAAGGAGTCAGGGGAGAGGGGGAGCGGCTCGAAAGCAAGACCCCTCTGGTTCAGCCGCTTGGAGAGTTCTAGGATCTTGGGGATGCCGACTCCCGTCAGCCGGGTCTCTTCCAGCGTGAAGACTTCCTCTGGGGCGCCTGTCCTCAGGATCTGACCGTCTGAAACTAGGATCACCCTGTCTACGTATTGCGATGCGAGGTCGACCCGGTGCTCTATCAGTATGATGGTAATGCCATGATCCCTGTTCAGAACCTCCAGCACCTTGAATATGCGGATGGCCCCCAGGGGATCCAGGAAGGATGTGGGCTCGTCAAGAACCAGGAGTTTAGGCCTCATGGCTAGGATGGAGGCTATTGAGAGCCTCTGCTTCTGCCCCCCCGAGAGCTCGTGGGTGCCCCTCTCCCTCAGGTGGCTTATCCCTGTTTTTTCCAGGGCCCAGTCGATGTCCTCGAGCATCAGTTCTTTTGGGATGCCGAGGTTTTCGAGGCCGAATGCCACGTCCTTCTCGACGGTGAGGGCGAATATCTGGTTGTCCGGGTTCTGGAATATGAGGCCCACATTCTGGGCCAGTTTCGCCGTCGAGTTCTCCCTTGTGGAGAGGCCTGTGACCGTGACCTCTCCTTCGAGTTCTCCGTGGTAGAAGTGGGGGATGAGGCCGTTGAGGCATCTGCAGAAGGTGGTCTTGCCGCAGCCGCTGGGGCCGGTTAAGAGGATAAATTCACCCTCGTCGACGGTGAGGTCTACGCCTCTCAGGGCCTGGGCTCTGGCGTTGGGATACGAGTAGTGCAGGTCTCTGATCTCGACGATGCCCAAGGGTCTCTCCCTAACTGACCTCGAATTCCGTTAAAAAGGATAGCTTCCAACATATTAGTTATATCTATAGTATCGGAAAATTTTCTGTGGTAATATATGGGAATAGAACCAAGGCCGATTGGAAACAAGAACTGAGAGATAAGTTTCGTTCGTCTGGCCTTAAACAGATGACGGCACGCAATTATGCTTGTCAATTGCTCTCGTTTTGTGAGTTGGTAAGCGATATTCGTTTGCCGTTTATCGTCAGACCAGACACGCTCCTAGAGATGGAGCTTGAAGAGATAGAGGATTTGGCTGAGGAGCATTGTAGGCGCTTTGATGGTGGTCGTGTGGTTGATGTTAGTTCTCGTTTGCCTTTGGATACCCCGATTTTCAGATATTCTAAAGCGGCGTATCGGGTGCCGCCCAAGAGGCTCAATATACAAATTTCGGCTTTGAAAAAGTGGTTGCACATTAACTGGAGAAATTCCAAAGTTCGGCTTAAGAATCCGAGGTTGTTCAGGCAGTTTAAATTCGATAGGACGAGCAGGCTTAACTCGGGACTTAGAGAGGAGCGGCTGTCAATTGAGCAGGTGGCTAAAATATTTTCGATGGCGGATGGTGCGGATAGCATCGTATTCGGATTCTATGTTTTGATGGCCTTCAGGCCCAGCCTCATCCCAGCGATTAAGGTCAAGCATTTACACCCTTGGTCATATGAGATTAAAGAGGGCGTTTTCAAGTGGATGAATATTCCGCCTTTGTTAATTGTCCCTCATCAGGATGAGATGGGCAATCATTTGATCGGTAATAAGGCCAGCTTTGAATATCCATTATTCATACCTACGGCTATCGCTCGGAGGATCGAGATTTGGATAAATGACTTTTACGAAGTCGTTACGCCTGAAAGCAAGCTGAACCCAGCCGACAACAGTAGTGATGTTTACTACATCATGAAAAAGTATTTTCATAAAATTGGCTTTAATGGCCGACCTTATATGGCTCGGAAATTTGCCAGCGATACTGTGTTGAAGCAACTCGAATATGGTGAGAAGGGAGACGTGCTCCTTAAAGAGACGATGTGCGGCCATAAAAAAGGAGTCCAGCAGATTTATGATATCCTCTCTGGCTTAAACGAGGAGAAGATACTTGGATGGCAAAAGCACTACGTTAGAACTGTTGATATTTTTGTAAATGAAAATATCTTTAATATCAATCCTACCAAAGACTTGAAGGCCGCAAGGATATTATTTGACTTAGCAGCCGATCTAGGCATTGATGTGACCCATATTTTCGTGAAATTAGAAGAGGGTAACATGGACCTTAATACCTTCAGAGGGCAAGTCGCTACAATCATACAGCGAGGTCGAGATAATCGATTTGAGTCGATGATTAGGCGGATAGTGCGTCAGGAGGTAAATATCCTAGATTGAACAAGAAAGTGCGCGCGCGGGCACACGCATGGATTCGATGCGCGCGAACCTTTTTTATATATATAACTCTAAAAAGATATTGAGAAAAAATGGCTTTCCAGAAACTTGTAGATACCTATAAGAAACAAGGATTTGAGATAAAAGGGCGAAGGACTACAAAATTAGCTAAATGGGCAAGTATAATAAAAAAAAGAGAAGGATGGTTTACATCTAGTTATGACTTTATTTATTTTTACTTTGTAGATGGAAACGTTAAACTTGAGCATATGAACGACTTCCTGAAAAGATACTCAAAAATTTATGATGAAAGTAAATTTGATGATCGGGATCAAGCGATCTTAGTATACACAGGCGATTTTAATACGAGAGAATTTAGAACTCTAGCAAAAAATGTTTTAACAGAAGATGAATATAAATTAATGAAATTAAAAAAATTAAAGCCCATAGTTACAAAAAAGAGTGCAAAAAGAATTAAATCAAAACGAGTAGAAAAAGAAGAAGTTAAAGAAAAAATCACAATAGAAAAAGAGACAAAAAGAACAATTGTTGAACAAGCAGAAATATCTGTTAAAAATATAAAAAGAAATATAAACAATTGGAAGAATGTTGCTCCAAAAATTACTGGTAAAGGAAAAGAGGCGAAAATGACCTTATCTATGACTGGATATCTAGCTAGTAAGTTTCCGGAGATATCATTGGAACAAAAAGTTGGGGGGAATCGTGTTGATGCAGTAGTGGGAAAAATAGGTATTGAAGCTAAATATAGACCAAATCAAAGTGAAATTAATAGATTGTATGGTCAAGTGGATGATTATTTAAGATATTTAGATCATATTATCGTTGTATTCTACGATACAAATCAATCAATGATAAACAATTTCAAACGTAAAATTAAAACTGGAGGATATCATGAACAAGTTACTGTAGTAAATGTATAATATTTAGCGCGCGCAGCGTACATAGAACAAGTAAGTCAAGCGTTGTATCGATTTGACACAAGCATAACAATACACAACAGATTGAGCTAAAACGCCCGTTTTTGAGCGCTTTTCGGCGTTTATATACGCGCGCGCGCGTTTGCATGCGTAAGCTATTCTTAGCAATCTTTAAGATCTGGTCTATGCATACACTTACTCGCCATGAAGACTGAAATGGAATTATTACCGCAGAAAATTACTGGCCCTGATATCTATAGTATGTGCCCTCAGAGGCTTCGACCATTCTGAGCGCACAGAGATGTACCGTCATTCCTTCAGATTCGAAGATATGATGCTAACGGCCCTCTTCAGGAGTGCATCGAGGTCTCCTCTACAATTCACGCCCGCAGCCGTCGGATGGCCGCTCCCCGCCCCCCTGAACTCCTTGCCGAGGATCTGGGCAACGTCGCCCCCGAGATGGACGCCCGTCTCCCGATAAAACCGGTCTGTGGCCCTCAGGCTCGCCCTCAGTTCCTTCTTGTCCTTCCCGGCCACTATCGAGACATCGGCTCCCAGCCGGATCAGAGACCTGGCCGCCGAAGCCTGGAAAGAGCTCAGGCGAGAGACGGCGATGGCCCATCCATGAACATCGTGGAGCTCCATCCTCTGAGCCGCCTTCAGCCTGGCAATTTTCTCCGAGCGGCTGCTATCCGAGACCAGCATGGACAGGATACCCTCAAGGGGACCATCGATCTCGAGGAGTTTGGAGGCGGATCTCAGCGTCTGCGACGTCCCCAAAGAGAAATGCTTAGAGTCATAGGCGATCCCGACGAGGAGGGCCCGGGCTACGTCTGGGGGAGGAGTGACGCCGAACCCCTCGTAGAGATTGTGGACTATCTCACAGGTGGAGGATGCGGACTCGTCTACGATGTGGCATGTGGCTATCGCGGCGACGGTCTGATGGGGGGCGTGATGGTCGATGAACACTTTCGGTACGACGGCGGACGCCACCGCCTCACCTAGCTCTTCCAGCTGGTTCAGAGTGGCTGTGTCGACGACCACGATCGCATCGGCTTCATCGATGGATGGAGCCTCTGAAGCCTCGATGCCTATTTCCTCCATGACCGCCCTCGAGAGGCGGCTGGCCCCCCCCGGCAAAACGATGAAGGCATCAACAGACGGATCCAGAGCCTTCGCGAGATCCGAGACCCCATAGGCGGCGCAAACAGCATCGGGATCGGCGTTATGGTGGCAGAGGATAAGTACTCTGCCTCTCAGGAGCTCCTTAAGTCGTTCCAGTTCGTTGGCCGTGACGGTCAACTCAGACGCATATTATGTCTAGGAGGAATTAACCTTGACGGCGCATACGGGCGATTTTTTAAACCCAGCCCCCCAATTCTATCCCGGAATCCACATGTCTGACAAGGTCGATATTGTCGAGGTAAGCCCTGTCAAGAATAACAAGCCCACGGTGATCATAGGGTTCACCGGCCCCGGCTACATTGGAAACACTGCTCTGATGTACGTGGTAAGGATCAAGGGGTTCGCCCAGCGGGCCCATGTCAAATCCCACCTGATCCCGCCTATGATGCTCCTGATCGGCGGGACCCCCACGCCCGTCTTCAGGATCTACGGCGACGATAAGGATGAGTTACTTTTCGTGATGTCGGAGGCGCTGATCGCCCCCGAGAACGCCTGGGCCATAGGCCTCAAAGTCATGGAATGGCTCAAGGAGAAGGGCGTCAGGAAGATCGTCTCCATCGAGGGGATGCCCTTCGGACCCGTGGGTGACAAGAGGCCCATCTTCGGCTACAGTACCCCCAAGACAAACCTGACGAAGTACGGCGTCCAGCCGACCGTCGAGGGAGGGATCTCCGGGATAAACGCCGTCATGCTGGAAGAATCCATGAACAAAGGGATATCGTGGGTGACCCTCTTCGTCCCCACCGCACAGGCTCAGACCATAGACTACGGTGGGGCTGCAGCGGCGATTGAGGTGCTCAACAAGATGTTCAAACTGGGGGTCGATACGGCCCCCCTGAAGAAGAGCGATGACATCAGGAGGCAGATGATGGAGAGGGCGGCGAAAGGCGGGCAGAAAGGCTTCCTGGACTCCCTGAGGAGGCGCCTCCCGGACTCAGGGACCCCTAGCGTTTGACCCCAGGTTCAGCTCCTTCTGGAGGCTCTCCTGGATGCTGGTGAGCCTCTCCCTGGTGTTGCCCTCCTGCTTGGTGAGGATCTTGGAGCGCATCTCCAGGAAGTCTAGGCGTTCCTTCAGCTCCTTGACGACGTTGTCCCTGTCCTTCTCGACGAGGATGGCCCCTGCGGACTTGTACACCTTCGTCTCCGATGTGACATCATCCAGGGTCTTCAACGCCCGCTCTGACTCGTTCCTCTCCAGGTCCAGGCGCTGTTTCTGCAGTATCAGCTGCTGCAGCGTGTTCTGGAGCTGCTGGAGACGGCTGAGCTTCTCCTGGATGTTGGGTGGAAGCTGGCCAACATTGGACATAACTATTCCTCATGTACCATTACAAACCTAGGTTTATACTTATTGATTCGAGGAGGAAGCTTTCATTCGATGGAGGCGACGACATCGAGGATTGCACCCACCCAGCGCAGATAGCTGTTGATGGCGGCCCTCAGAGCGGCTATGTCCGACGCCTCGAAGCGTATCATGAGCTTGCCCTCCTCCGTGGATACCTCGACCACTGACCTCTCTGATGTGGGCTGCTCGATTTCGGGGATGAGTGAGCCCTCAATCGCGCCCACGAGGTCTCCGGGCACATCAATCGTGACAACTGCGTGAACTGATGTGGATGGATCTAAGCTTACCATCAGCGTTGCCTCGGTTGATAATTAGATAGAATGGAATAAAAAATTGGAGGTTCAGCGGATCCGCTGGGAGGCCTGACCTATCCTCGTGGAGGGCATGTAGGCGCCACCGGCGAACCTGTATCCGCACTTGGAGCACTCCCAGACTCCGACGCTGTCCCGCTTCACGGCTGGAATCGAGCAGCGGGGGCACTTGTGCTTGCTCCTCTTGGCCATGGTTATGCGGGTCCACTGCTTACGGACGGACGTTCCGCCCCGGGTTCTCAGCCTGAGGCCGAAGGTTTTTTTCTTCTTCGGCATCACTCGTTCTCCGTCAGCTTCTCCCTGAGCTCGGCCGCCTTATCCTTGGCGAGGTTCAACGCTTTCTTTATCTCGTCCAGGGTGAATCCTTCTGTTCCTGCTTTCTGGATGGTGCAGATGTTCCCGTCCTCGTCTAACGAGATTGTCAGCCTCGCATCCATGACCTCCTCCTCGTCGGCCGTGGGGTCGACGATAAGGCTGTCGCCTATCTTCGCCATGGTGACTGCCAGGGGTTCTTTTCGTATCTTCAGGGCCTTCGTCTTGTTGGTGGGCTCGATCTTGCCGTCTTTCACATTGTGGACGGGCCTTATGGTGGTCCTCAGAGCCGCGATTGCGGCGAGGGCGGAGGCGTCTATCAAGTTGCCGTCGTAGCTGAGCACATACAGGTCGACGAAGACCATGTATACTTTGCTGCCCTCGATGAGGACCAGCTTGTCGAACTCTATGATCTTCGCGGACCTCAGCCCTCGGTCCACCACCCGGGCCAGCTCTATAGATGGCGCCCTGGGTGGCCCCGGCTCGAAGGTGGGGTGGGCGATCGGGGTGAACTCGGCGTTGCATATGAGGACTCCCTTGTCAGGGGTGTCCTCGAAGGGCCTCCCTACTTCGACCTTTACGCCGACCAGCACCCTGGTCTTCCCGAGGTACACCTCGGCGGATCCGTGGGACTTCTCCATGACGCCAGTCTTAACGACGATGTCCCTGTACTCGTCGAGGCCTCTTCCGTCCATCCTCTTCCCCGAGGCGATGACCTCGTGGATCTTCTTCTGCTTGAGCCTTGATACGATTCCGTGCCTGCTCGACATTACTCTTCGGCCTCCTCTTCTCCCTCGGTTATGCCGTACTTCTTCTTGAGGGCCTCCCGCTGGATCTCGTAGATCTGCTTGCAGCCCTCGATGGCTAGGTCAATGCACTCCTCGAGCTCCTCTTGGGACAGGACTCCGTCCATCTGGAGGAGGGTCACCTTCTCCAGCTTGGGCATGTAGGCGACGGGTATGTCGGCCTCTCCCTCCTTGTCCTCCGTGTCCCCGAGGTCGAGGATCAGCTGACCGTCCATCTTGCCCGCTGCGCATGACGCCACAAGGTCCCTCATGGGGATCCCGGCGTCAACTAGGGCGACGGTGGCCGCGTTGATGCAGGCCGTTCTGGTTCCCCCGTCGGCCTCCAGCACCTCGGCGTAGACGTCGATGACGGACCTGGGGTATCTGTCCAGGAAGACGGCGGGCTCCAGGGCCCAGCTGATCACCATGCCTATCTCGGTGTCCCTCCTCGAGGGGGCCGGTGACCTCCTCGGGCTGACCGAGAAGGGCGACATGTGGTATCTACACCTTAAAGTGGCCATGTTCGGCTTCGAAAAGCGCTTCGGGTGCATCTCCCTGGGCCCGAAGACGCCGACTAGGACCTTGTTCCTGCCCATCTCTATGTAGGCGGAGCCGTCCGCGTTGGGGAGGACGCCGCTCTCGATCTTAATCGGACGGAGCTCATTGGCCTTCCTCCCATCGGATCTCTTGGTTTTCTTCGTACTTTTCTTCACGGTTTTCTTCGTACTTTTCTTCTGGGTTCTCTTTTTTGTTTTACTCATCTATTCTCCTCCTTTAATCGTCTAAGATATTCCTGCACCTTGCTGGTCAGACCCGAGATGTGAGCCTCCCTCTCGATTTTCTCGATGACGCTCACCGCCATTTTCTCCTGCTCTCGGGTTCTTCCCTGGATGAGGATTCTCCCGTTCTGCCCGATGACTACGTTGCATCCCGTCTCTCGAAGGATCATGTTCACCATCGAGCCCTTCTTGCCGATTAGTCTTGGTATCTTCGAGGGTGTGAGGCGGATTGTGAACCCTTCGGTCACCTTCCCTAGGCCCCTGCCGAGTATTGACAGGAACGGCGTTCGCCGGCGGTCCATGTCCACTATCTTCGCGACCACGGTGTCGCCGATGTCCAAGATGTTGGGCATGTTGATATCGGACCTGAAGGGTGCGTCTATGGCATCGGGGACGTTGAGGTTCGCATCCGTAGCCGCGTCGATGTCCACGATCCACTTTCCCAGCGCGATGTCTTTCACTTTGCCTATCACTAGATCGCCGCTGAGGGGGTTGAACCCCGCCTCCAAGGCTATGACGGAAACCATGTCCCGGTTGTAGTTCACGAGGCCGATGCGGGTGGCGCTCACTTTCCCCTGGGACCTGTAGGTGTTGTCCCCGGTCCTTGTCCTCCCCTCGAAGAGGGTGTCTCCTGGGACCACGAGGTCCCTGTTCTCAAACAGTGCTGACAATTCAATCGTCCTTCTACTTCATGATCTTCGTCTGGAGGTTCCCCTGGGTGGCCTTGCCAAGGCGGTCTAGGAGTTCACCCTGCATCGTCGCCGAGAGGGAGACCACTGCGATCCACGAGCCATCCGACGTCCATTCGTCCCGTTTGATCTCTGCGAGGTCCTTCACGATGCCGTAGGACTTCGAGGCGTACTCCGGCGGGATCTTGATGGCTATCTCCACGCTCTCCATACTCATGGGAAGTATGGGCCTTAGGGCCTCCACGATGTCCTTGAGTTGCTCCTCGGCGTCGCTGAACGGGTCGACGGAGAATCTAGCCTCTGCCATGGCGTTCTCGATCCTCAGTGGGGGGTGAGGCAGCTTGGTGGCAGGGTCCACGTAGGTCCTTGAGATGATGTTGATGATCTGCCTCAGCTTCTGCTCCGTCATCTCCTTCCTCTGCTGAGCGGTGAGTTGGAGGGTGCCTCTCTCGAACATTATCTCGGCCACCTCCAGGGGATCGCTGGTCCCGAATACCTCCTCGAGCTTCGACATTGATGGTTTCTCGCCCTTTTTGGCGTCGGTGAAGACGGTGTCCACCATGAGGACGTTGGTTAGGTCTATGAGCTCCCCCTTCTTGTACGCCAAGCCTTTGTCAGGATCCACTAGGATCTCGAACTTCTCCCCTGAGTGGGAGTATTTCACAAGGGTGTATCGATCGCTCATCCTCTGGGCCTTCTACTTGAGGTACTTCTCCACCTCTGATTCGGAGAGTCTCGTGAAGGCTTGGGTCTCGGCTGGCACCACTGCGACCTTGACTATCTTGGATGTGACTTCCCCGTCGGATGCGATCTTCACCGCCTCTACGGCCAGGGATATCGCCTCGTCAAGTGTGATGTCGGCCTTGTACTTCTCCTCGAGAAGCCTGTTCCCCTCGTCGCTCTTCCTGCCGACGGCCGTCGCCCGGTATCCCCTGTACGACCCGCTGGGGTCCACCATGAATACGCGGCCTCCGGTCCCGTCGACGCCGGCGAGGATCATGCTCACGCCATACGGTCGTACCCCGGCGTGCTGGGTGTAGACTTGGGCCTGGTCCCCTATCCTCCTCGTGAGGACCTCGATGTCCACCGGCTCGTCATATAGTAGCCGGTTGCTCTGGCAGTAGACCCTGGACTGGTCGATGAGGACCCTTGCGTCCGAGATGAGGCCGGCCACGGCCGAGCCTACGTGCTCGTCCAGCTGGAAGATCTTCATGAAGAATCTTGGGTCTTCCAGGCGGCTCTCGGGGGTCTCGTTGGCGGCTAGGACTACACCTTCGGGGGAGGACACGCCTACTATCGGGGCGCCTCTCTTCACTAACTCCAGGGCGTACTCGACCTGGTAAAGGCGTCCCTCGGGTGAAAATATGGTGATCGCTCGGTCGTAAGCTCGCGGCATGAACAAATATTTGCCCTCCTTTTCTCCTCTCAGTCGATGTTTCGAGATGTTACCTCATGTATACTATTTAAACTATACTTAAAGGATTTGTCGAGGAGAGTTGGCGCCCTGGCCGGGATTCGAACCCGGGATCGCTCGGGTGACAGCCGAGCATACTGGGCCAGACTATACTACCAGGGCAGACGATAGAATTGTAGGAATCTCAAGCGCAAATAAACGTTGCGCTGGGAGAACGAGTTTCCGAGGCTCACTTGTGCTCCTTTGCTATTATCATCGTCGCCGTGAGGAAGATGTTGGTCATCGACCTGAGTTTCTGGACGATGAAGTCGTCGAGGTGGTTCATGTCCTTGACCTTTACCTTAAGGATTGCGTCATACTCGCCGTATATGGTCGCGACCTCCTCAACCTCATCATGCTTGACGAGCTCTTTGCAGACCTCATCCTCTTTCCCCGTGCTCACGTTCATCATTATGAAGGCTTTTACAGTCATGGTGCCTCGCCCTATCGAAGTAGGTGGCGTTTAAATGTTTTCCGTGTTGATGGATCTACACACACAGATAGTCGGCGAGGACCCTGCCCATCCCGGTGAGACCCACGGGTATGCCCTTGTTCTCCCTGTCCCCCGCCATTATCAAGCCGGCCTCCCTTAGGCCTCGCAGGTTCCATCTTACGGTCGACTTGGGTACGCCCAGCTCCAAGGACAGGCGCTCGATGAGGACAGTGTAGACCATCTCTTCCTCGTATTTCTCACCGAGCCACCTCAGGATCGCCCTCTGCTTCTCCGTGAGCCGGTCCGAGGAGGCCTCTATGAGGGCCCTCTCCATGGTGTAGTACTCCTTGTAGTGCTGGAGCAGGGACTCTCGCATGGTCTCCAGGTTCTCCATGATCCTCCTGTAGGAGGATGTGGTCTTCTTCCCCACCCAGCCTATGGTCAGCTCTGTCCTCAGGTTCTCCGTTGCGGCGATAACATTCTTCAACTCTGGTGGGGGGTAGAATTCGTCTCTATCTAGGGAGGAAACATTCACCTTTCATCTTTTTCACTCCAAGACACAGAGAATAACTTTAAAGTGGCTTAAAATCCTTTCTGGTGAGTGGTTGATCACTTCAAATATGGTAAGTGAAAAAGGGAGATATTCTATAGCTGTTCCAGCACGGCCTCTGTGACTTCAACGGTCGTGGCGGATCCGCCGAGATCCGGCGTCAGTATCTTGCCCTCCTTTAAGATCGTCATCACGGCCTTCTCTATAGCCTCTGCCCCATCTCTCTCGCCCAGCCAGTCCAGCATCATGGAAGCAGAGAGTATCGTGGCGATAGGGTTGGCGATTCCCTTACCGGCGATGTCAGGGGCGGTGCCGTGGACCGGCTCGAAGATAGCGTTCTCATCCCCAATATTGGCCGACGGGGCCAGACCTAATCCGCCCACCAGCCCTGCCGCCTCATCGGACAGGATATCGCCGAACATGTTTGTCGTCACGAGGACGTCGAACTGCTCGGGAGCTAGTATCAGCTTCATCGCGCAGGCGTCGACGATCATCTCCTCGTACACGATATCGGGATAGGACTTTGCCACCTCCCGGCAGGCGTCTAGGAAGACTCCGCAGGTCTTGTCCAAGACGTTGTTCTTGTGGACCGCAGTCACCTTGTTTCTGCCATCCTTCTTGGCGAGTTCGAAGGCGAATCTAGCTA
>JAUWBQ010000056.1 GCA_030601645.1 Candidatus Bathyarchaeota archaeon
CCCAGTTCTTCATGTTCTCCTTCGTTGTCCTCCCAATGCTATCCGTGGTGTTCATTTTCTTCGGGGATGCGGCCCAGATCAGCTATCCCATCTCTAACTGGAAGACCTACAAGATCTTCGCAGCTTTCCTTCCCTTCGGTCTATTCCTTGGTTCTCAGATGGTCCTGCCGGCATTCAGCGATAGCTTCATCATATTCCCCCCCATCTACAACACCCTCCTCTCCCTCAGGGATCTGTTGAATCTGGCGGAAGGCACTGAGGCAGCCCTTGGGCTTGGCATAACTTTGATATTTATAGCAATACCCGGGGCAATCGCGGACTCCGTTCTCGTGGGCAGGGAAGGGAGGATACTCCAGGGAATCAACCACTTCCTCAGGGACCTTGTGGAGACCCGGAAGAGTGGCCTCTCCCCGGAGAGGTGCATCCACGCCCTGGCCAATCGGGATTACGGGGCCTTCTCCAAGTACCTGAAGACGATAAGCATGAAGCTCAACTGGGGATACCCACTACGGAAGATTTACGATGAGTTCAGGTACACGATCAAGAACTGGCTCGCCCTCGTGAACATCTACCTCCTCATAGACACCATAGAGGTGGGCGGAGGGACCGAAAAGAGCCTAGAGACTTTGGCGAATTTCGCTGAGTCGACCAAGCAGCTGGAGGACGAGAAGCAGGCTGTGCTGCTCCCCCTGACCATCGTGCCCTACATCGGGGCGGCCCTCCTCACAGGGACGACGGTTATGTTCCTGCAGTTCTTCAC
This sequence comes from Candidatus Bathyarchaeota archaeon, assembly GCA_030601645.1. Next base: position 761 of record JAUWBQ010000056.1, read on the forward strand.
CAACATGTCCGGCCTGGGGGTGTCCGTCGCCCATGTCACCCTGTACAGGGTGCTGCTTACACCATTGGCGCTCCACTCATGGGTGCTGGGGCTGGTCACGGGGAAGATCGTCTCGGGGAGGGTCTCGGCGGGTTTCAAGCACTCGATACTTCTGACGCTAGTATCGATACTGGGCATCTGGGGAGTGTCCAACATGTCTATGGGTGGCGGGATGGGAATATAGCATGAAAGGCATCCGTGCGAGTAGGTGATTCAGCTCCGTCCTCACCAGCATACTGATGTGTGGAGTAGTCATCTCGATCGGAATCAGTATATGGGGCTTCACCCACAGCGCTGCCACGGTGATGAGGAGCGACTATTACGATGAGGTCATGGAGTCTGTCTACAAGATCAAGGAGAGGTTTGCCGTCGAGAACATCGTCGTCAACATATCCGCCGCACCCTCAATCGATGTCTGGGTGTTGAATTATGGTACCAGCGACATAAACATAACCAAGATCAGGATAACCGGCGGGGGCAACAGCACTTACTACTATCCACCTGATAACAATGATGAGGCTGCACCAAACGGCGATATCATTTCAGCCGGAGATTTTAAGCTATTCAATACCACTCAGACCAAAGTAGTTCCAATCAAAGGTCTTAGCCTTACTATATGCGTAGAGAGCGTGAGGGAGAACAAAGCGTATGGCACGATACAGATCCCGTAGGAAGAAGAAGAGGGGGGTCGCCTCGGTATTGGGCATCCTGCTCATGGTCGGGATACTGATAACTTCGATCCTGCCCACCTTCATATACGTGAACGAGGTGAACAACTACTACGACAGGACGGTTGTCGACATGAAGATAGCCGACGACGAACGCAGCTACGAGAACCTGGAGGTTCGCGCCTACGGGTATGACGACATTACAGTAAACGTTTTCATCATCAACCGCTCACCCCTCGCTGTCAATGTCACGAGGATCTGGGTGATGGAGCCAAGCCTTCGAAACTACACCATCTTTGATTCAACAAATTGCCCCGATGATCTACCATATCAGATGAGTTCATCAGAACAGGTTACTTTCGCACTTCAGTGATATATTGAACTTTGACGGGTTCTTGATCGAGGTTACGACCAGAAGAGGCAATAAATTCTCATCCATCACAAACCCCCTTACATACGATAGTGAAAACCAGGAATGGCAGACCGGGACCATGGAGTTCCACATCCAAGTCATAATCAACTCAGGTCAAGGTAATGACCGTTTTAAAATAGAGATCATGGATTAAACGAGACTCACTATGACTGGATCGATTCAGGTAACCAAGTCCAAGGGCAGTTTTTCTCGGTGTTCAATGTGCCAATGACTGGCTACTACAACGTCACAGCTCTAAAATGGGAGGGAGGTCAATTCAATCAGATTGGAAACAAGACAGTGATTTTGACTTGGATTGTCCCCGATGCATTCTGCCAGTTTTGGGATTCCCCCTCCTAGAATTAGAGGTATAAGACATCTGGAGTCTACATTTTTTGACGGTATAAAGTACGAAAGGATGGCGCCTTTCTTCCTAGCTGATGTACCGTATTTTCTTCTCTTCCTTCTTTATGTCTTCACTGTAATCCTGGAACTCGTCGAGGCTCCTCCTTATCGAGGCGTCGATCTTCTCGGCCCGCTTCTCAAGCTGAGCCATGTCGATCTCAATGCCCAGGAGGCTAGTCAACCTCTCGAGGACGGCCTTGGAGGAAAGGTGCTGGGGGACGTTGGCGTACCTGATCTCGCCCATCAGACAGACGCCGTCGATGCCTTTGCTCTTGGCGACGCCGACGAGGACGCCGTTCAGCCCGTTGACGGCTCCCTCCCCCTCGATGAAATCGACGCCGTGGCGTTCCAGCTCTTCCCTGAGAGACTCATCCGTGAAAACACCATACACCCGAGGCTCGTCGGGGTAGTCGCTCGGATAAGCCGCCATCGTATAGATGCGTTTGACGTGGAATCTTTTTGCGAAGTCGACGATCTTCTCCGCGAGCCTCAGAGCCTCCTCCGGGGTCGAGGGCTGGGCGTCCCCCACGCATATCATGAGGTCCTTGTCCGGGACTGCGAAGAACCTGTGCCTGATGGAGGGGAGCTCTGCCAGGCTATCCCTGTAGATGATGGCGTTCTGGAAAAACTTGACCTCGGCAAATTTCTTTGCGTTTAGTCGTCTACGGAGATAGTCCGCAGAAATCTTGGCCAAGTAACCCATGCCCGGCCAGGCGGCTATTAGCACGGGTTCCTTGAAGGCGGGTTCATGGGAGCAACGGATCTCCATTGGACTCCTGTTATCAGTGGGCGGCACTCCATTAAACTTTTTGTAAGGATGCTTTCGAGAGGCCTAGATCGAGGTTTTCGAAGATGGATCCCAGAGGGCTGGATCATCTGTTATTCCGATTCCTCTTCAGATGACCCCACAGCGATCCATGCAAAGCTGCGTTTATTCTGGAAGATTTATTTTATCGCTCGGCACAACGGGTTGATGTCCCACAAGTCTGAGACATTCTTTACACGATGGGGACAAAACGCAGATAAGTTTTTCCTGTTCGAAGCTCCGAAGATGTGGTTTTCCTGCAACAGAATTATCTTAAACATTCTTCAAGGTTCTATATCGAAGCACGGGAGATCTGGGCTCGGGGGGAGGACTCCACCACCACACTGAGTCGCATAGTTCGCAATCAACGACATCGTGAACCTGGACGCCTCTTGACACAGGTAGCCTGCTTCGTGCATCATGGATAACAATAAGATAGAGGATACGCTAAATGTCGAGACGGAGCCTATGGACGGAGGAAGAAAACGAGAAACTAAGGTCCCTATACATTTCTGGGACATCCTTCGAGGAGATCGAGTACGAGTTTTCAGCCAGGTCTTCCAACGCCATCAGGCAGAAGGCTTCTAGGCTCGGCCTCCGAAGGCACGCGACGCTGGCATCGATAAACAGCTTTCAGAACGTCCTTCGCATCTCCGACGGCAACGGAGGGGCGGAGGATCTTATTTTCAGGTGTAGCGGATGCGGCAGCTGGATACACGCCAACCTGAACGGCGGGGCAGATGATAGGACCATCGTCTGCCGCCAGTGTCAGACGATTTTACGTTACGCGGCTTAACGCCGAGAGTGTCTGCACTTCTACGGCAAGGCTTTTTACCTCGGTAAATCGGGTTTCTCCTGGGAGGAAGGGCTTTGCGACAGGTGAAGTTCTCAGTGGTCGGACCGCCGGTCCCTAAATCTCGTCCGAGGGTTGTGACGAAGGGTAAGAGGAGGTTTGCATACACTCCGAAGAGGGTGAGAGACTGGGAAGACATCATCAGGGAGGAGGCCAAGAAGCACTTTGAGAGGCCCTTCGACTGGCCCGTCGTGGTCTCATTGATCTTTCTCATGCCGAGGCCCAAGAGCCGTCGCCTGGAATATTGGGTGTCCACCACCCCCGATCTGGACAACCTTGAGAAATCCGTCCTGGACGCCATGAACGAGGTAGCTTATACGGACGATCGTCTTGTAGTGGCGAAGAGCTCCTCCAAGAGGTATGTACAGAAGGAGGAGGAGCCGGGGGTACACGTCATCGTGACCGCCATCACGGAGCAGCGCAGCCTTCGGGAGTACGAGTAGTTGCCGTCAAACTTCGGATAGTTAATGAATACTTAATCAATCTAGTTTATATATCGAGCAATATTCTCTCTTGGATCGGGTAAGACGATTGGATCTCGACTTCAAGCGAAGGCTGATCGTGCGCGAGGCGATGTCAAGCCCCGTGATCACGATCGACGAGGATCAGAGCGTGGTGGACGCCGCGAAGATAATGAGTAAAAATAGGATCGGCGCCATCATCGTGAAGAGCAAAGACGGACAGCCCGTAGGCATAGTGACGGAGAGGGACTTTGTCTACAGGGTCATCGCGAAGGACGCGGTCTCCAGGGAGATTCAGGTGAAGGAGGTGATGTCCTCGCCGCTGAGGACTGTGGACCCGGAGACGAGCCTCGAGGACGCCATGGCGCTGATGAACAAGGCGAACGTCCGCAGGCTTGGGGTCATCTACAAGGAGAATCTTGAGGGCGTGATATCGGACAAGGACATCATCAGGATCATGCCCACCATCATCGAGATCGTGCGGGAGCGCTCCCGGATCCAGAGCGGGGACAGGGCCGCCGGACCCTCCACTGTGGGCTACTGCGATAGGTGCGACATGTACTCGACCAACCTGAGATCCGTGAACGGCGAGTTCATCTGCGAGGACTGCAGGGCGGATGAGGATCAGGGCTAAAGAGAAGGCTAGTGCCCCATACCTCGGACATTGATTAAAATTATATTCTGCCACGGATGGACAAGGCAAACCCTTACTATCGACCGTGGACACGGTAAGATCAGACTCGTAGACATTTCGGGATTGGAGGCTGCGCCACATGACCCCCACGTTTCTGGTCGACGGGATGCTGGGCTCCCTGAACCGATGGCTCAGGATCTGCGGGTTCGATACGAGATACATCCAGAACGCCCCAGACGGGGAGCTTCTGGAAATCGTCGAAAGAGAGGGGAGGGTGCTGCTCACCAGGGATAGGCTCCTCTCTAGGAAGGCATCGAGGGCCGGACGGACTGCCTTCTTCGTGGAGGGGGATGGAGACGCCGAGAAGTTGGCCTCCGTCGCCAAGCGATTCGGGTTGAATCTGGGCGTCGAGATGTCGAGGTGCACCGAGTGTGGGGGCAGACTCCGATCGGTTTCAAGGGAGGACGTGAGGAGTAGCATCCCCTCGGGCACGTACAATGCGTACCAAGAGTTCTGGGCTTGTGTCTCGTGTGGCAAGGTCTACTGGAGGGGGAGCCACTGGGGGAACATCGTGAACACCATTTCCGAGGCCCGCAAGCTGGCGGGTCAATCTTAAGGGGATTCCGAACAGGATTTATAGTCTCCCTCCCTAGGTGGGTTACGCAGGCGGTACGTATGGAGTTCGAGCTCGCGGCTGAGGAGGGGGAGTTCCTTGTCAGGCTCGCGCGAGCCTCCATCGAGACGGCTCTGGGGGCCGGGGGGGATCCTACGTTAGGCGATGTTTCGGATAAGCTCATGGTGCCCTGCGGCGTCTTCGTCACCCTAAACAAGGTCGAAGGGTCTTCGCACAGCCTCAGAGGTTGCATAGGCTTCCCCCATCCGGTGAAGCCCCTGGCTGAGGCGGTTTTGGACGCCGCCGTCAGCGCCGCCCTGAGGGATCCCAGGTTCGCCCCGGTCTCCATGGAGGAGATGGACTCCGTCGTTGTCGAGGTGAGCGTCCTTACTCCGCCCGAGGTCCTCTCCGTGGAGGGGCCAGACCAGTATCCCTCCCTCATTCAGGTTGGGAGAGATGGGTTGATTGTCGCCCGGGGGCAGAATCGGGGGCTCCTCCTCCCCCAGGTTCCCGTCGATTGGGGCTGGGACACCGAGGAGTTCCTGACCCAGTGCTGTCTGAAGGCGCGGCTTCAGCCGGACGCATGGCTACTCCCTGGGACGGAGGTATCGAGGTTCAGGGCCATCATCTACGCCGAGGAGGAGCCAAGGGGAGCTGCCAAGAAGGTGGAGCTCCAAGGAGGTTAGGGGGGTCGGGCGCCTGGGAGGCTTCGAGGGTGCCAAGGTTTACTTCAGCCCGTGCGGCATAGGGCTGGGCCACGTGGGAAGAGCCCTCCCCTTGGCCGAGGAGCTGGTCCGGAGGGGGGCGGAGGCCATGTTCTCCACCTACTTGGAGGGGGTGGACTACGTCAGGAGGAAGGGCTTCCCGGTGGTCTCGAGCCCCGCCCTAAGCCTGGCGTCCGACTCCACCGGCAGGATAGACCTCCGTGCGTCCGCTGTCACCCACGGGGTCCCCGCTCTGCCCCGGTTCATGCAGCAGGTAACATCCGAGATGGAGTACATGAAGGCCTTCGGGCCTGACGTAGTGGTCTCGGACACGAGGCTGTCATCGGTCATAGCCGGGAAGCTCCTGGGGCTGCCCGTCGTCCTGATGCTGAACCAGTTCATGCCGATGGTTCCGAGGAACGAGCAGAACCTCACTCTGTTGAGGATCGTGGACGGGAGCATCCTCACCCTCCTCAGCCGGGGGTGGGGGGCGAGCGACGCCATCTTGATACCTGATTTCCCGGAGCCCTACACGATAAGCCTGGGCTCCCTCCGCATCCCGAAGCCCTATAGGCATCTGGTCCGGATGGTGGGATTCATCCTCCCCAGGAAGCCGGAGGAAGTTGAGGACACCGGGAGGGTGAGGGAGGAGGCCGGAGCCGCCGAGGGGGAGAGGCTGATCTACGCCGCCATCAGCGGCCCCCGACGGGAACGGGAGCCCCTCTTGAAGTTACTCCGCCCCGTTTTCGAGGGGTTCCCAGACGGCTACAAGGTGGTGATGTCCATGGGAGACCCCGACGGGGGGTCGAAGCCCACCCGCTCAGGGAGCCTGACCACCATCCCCTGGGTGGTGGACAGGTACGAGTACCTCAAGGCCTGCGACCTCGTGGTCAGCAGGGGGGGCCACAACACCATCATGCAGAGCATCGGCTATGGGAGACCCTCCATAATAGTGCCGACGCCCAATCACACCGAGCAGTACGCCAACGCGAGGAGGGCGAAGGAGCTGGGCTTCGCCAAGGTCCTCCACCAGGAGGGGCTGGACGGTGAGAGGCTCCTGGGGGTCGCCGACAGGCTGTTGTCGGATCCAACATCTGAGGAGAGGTTCGCAGAGATGGCTTCCAAGGGATTCTCGGACGGTATAGACAATACTCTCTCAGTAATCTCGGAACTAATAGGTGAATAGCACAACCCTGCCCTGACTATTATCGGCGTAAAAATTCATGAAAGAATCAGGTATTTACCTCTTTGGCAAGTTCATTATTTGATGCTGAACGACTTTCCTTCTTCAGGGAAGTAGCATAGCATAGAAGAGTAGAAGGGATCCGGTCCAACCAGGTCCATCGAGTGCTGGACGGCTTCCCCCAAGCACATCCCCTCTGCCACAAGGCCCTTGAGCATGACCAGAGTTGCATCGTCAGTGTGCTCCAACGAGACCGGGCCGTCCCAACTGACGTAAGCGGATGCCCCTGCGTCGAGGAAAGCCTTCGCAAGGTCATACGATTTCAAACCGTCACAGCCCATCACGACTATGAGGGCGCCATCGAATCTGTTTTCTAGGAAGTGGAGGACGAACTCGGCTCCCACAGCGAAGAGAAACTCTGAGCCTAGGGCCGGCCTGGCGGGATGGACCTCGTCCACCAACTGCTCAAGCACGTATCTCCCCTGGCTGTACTCCTCCCCAGTGAAGAACCAGACCCTGCCGTGGTAGACGGAGCTGTGGACTCTGAACACCACGATGGTGTACCTTCCAGATATTTTCTTGATCTGGCTCACTGAGACATCATCGCCCTTGATGACATCTACTTCAAAACTGGCTGATTCGAACAACTCGATGCAGCTATCTGTGAACCCTAGGTCCTCGCCATCCAGGGGATCCAGGATGGCAACACTCGCCTTCTCTTTTCTGGCCCTATCCCGTGGCCCCACGAGCCTGGCTGATGCGATCAGTACAAGAAGGACTATTATCGGGGCGAGGAGACGCCACCTGTACGCCCTCCTTTTGGCTCCCTGGGGCATGGTGGAACATTGAAAGACATACTCTGGAAGTGATTAAAATCGTAAGTCACCGTTCACGGGCTCTCAGGGATAAAGAAGAATTATAAATGAAAATAGGGGGCTATACCCGCCGATGTGTTCCTTTTAACTCTCATTTTCAGTTACAGTAATCTTAGCCAATTACGAGCCCACTGAAATATTGGACAAACGATGCGAAAAAAGATAGTTACAGCGGTTTTATTAGCGCTTCTGCTGCTTCCGACGGCCTCCATGACGCCGTCCTCGAAGGCGGCGACTGAGGAGGAGATCGAGGATTCTATCGTGAAGGGCCTGGCATGGCTGGCATCCCAGCAGAATCCAGATGGAAGCTGGGATTCGGATCCTTACCAGACAACTGCGCTCACGGGGTTCGCCCTCATCAAGCTCCAGATGCGAGCATACGAGCTCGGATTCGATTCGCCCTTCGACCCGGGCTACGAATACGCTAGGAACGTGTACAACGGTTGGGTGTACATCTTCAACGTCACCAACAACATTCCTTCGCATGTGGCCGCCCAGAACATGAGCTTGCAGACCCACGACAGCAGGCAGGACGACGCAGACTTCAACGGCAATGGCATAGGCATCTACTTCCACAACCCCACGATACTTTACACGGTATACACCACCGGCATCTGCCTGATGGCCCTGGAGGCCAGCGGCACGCCGGACAGGTTGAACGACGGAGGGATAGACTTCGACAGCGACGGTAACCCCGACACCTTCAAGGAGATAGCACAGGACGCGGCCGAATGGCTCGCCTTCGCCCAGGGCGACTCCGGCAACGACGAGGGCGGCTGGGACTACGGGGCCCTAGACAACCAGACGGCGAACGCAAACACCGACAACTCAAACGGGGGCTACGCCGTCCTGGGCCTGGCCGCCG
>JAUWBQ010000236.1 GCA_030601645.1 Candidatus Bathyarchaeota archaeon
GGCCACCAGCAGCGTCGACACCCGCACGGAGATACAGATACAGGAGGCCTTCCGGACGCTCATGAAGGGGAGGACGAGCTTCGTCATCGCCCACAGGCTGAGCACCATCCGGAGGGCCGACAGGGTCCTCGTCATCGACGAAGGGGAGCTCATCGAGCGGGGCACCCACAGGGAGCTCATGGAGATGAAGGGCTTCTACTACAGGGTCTACATGAGCCAGTTCAAGGGCACCAACGGCGGGGACCTCAAGCCCATAAGGCTCATGCCCGCGGAAAAAACTGCACCCCAGTTCCCGCCGGTAGGGATGCCGGGTATGGGTCACGGGGGTGGGTCCGGCATGGGCCACGGGCGGATGATGGAGATCGTGGAGACCTTCAGGAAGAATGGGGCCACGTCCCCAGAGACCGCAATGGCCCTCGAGGAGCTGGGGGTACCGCCCATGTTCGGAATGATGTTGCAGGGCCCCATGGGCCAGTCAGGCATATTCATGGAGCACAACGGCAAGTACTACATCTCGGAGGAACGGCTCAGACGGATGCAGGAGAGATTCGGGAGCAGATAGACGTTCTAACTTGATCCTTCTCATTTTTTCAGAGCACTAGACTTTCGATAAACCATCTAAATTCTCATCCACGTGGCTTCTACTACAACCTATACATGAGCCAGTTCAAGGGGACCAACGCCTCCTAACCCCCCCTTACGCGTGCCAGCGCGTTGCCACATTGCGCCTTTTTGCATCACATTCACAAAGCCCTCTAATTGACCGGTCACCTTAGCTGGTATGCGCAAGAAAATGTCAATTCCAGGAATTAGCAACACCCTGGCACGCGCGTGGGGAGCGTCGCCGGCCCTGGAGCAAGGGCGAGTAAACACGGGAGCAGGAGCCAGCTTGGCCGAGCCTTGTTAGAGTGGAGGATACTCCTTCCTGCAACGATTTCCCCGTTGCGCGCAGGCGAATTCAATAGTTGCGATTTTTTAATCTAAAAAAATGCTTTTCAAAGATCTTCTGAACACCTCCCAAAGGAATCCAGATCAAAACTTATTCAGATGGCCGTCAACAGAGGATAACCAACACCGCAAAGGGCCTCCCCGACACAAATATACTCATGACACCCTCTAACCAACCCCTATCAATCTCCCCCTCACGCGAAGAAGGCCCCTCTCTACCTGAGCTCCGGCCTACCGATGCGATGAGCGGCGATATCCACCGCCCAGCCCCCCATCAGGATGAGACTGATGTGGATGGATGTATTCTCCGGACCCTGCAACGTCAACCGCCATAGGCCAGCCGGTTCTTGGCCCAGCCGTTGAAACAATCCACCACCTCCCTGCAGACCCGTGTTGACACTACAAAATCACTAAATACATCTAAAACTAAAAAACAATGATATGATCCTCAAACCCCTAATCGCAAATTCAACAAGATTTACGATACCCTATGCCCTTGTCGCACTCACCATCCTCCTGGGGATATATTGCATCTACCTCGCAATACGACTCAGACGCAAAGAATCTAGGAACACACCCTAATGATTGTGAAAAAACGGTCTGTACACTTAACGGCTCTGTTTTTCCTACTTTAATTGATGACAGAGCCGGTGTACACGCGGACTTGATTCTGCGCGCGCGGTGGCCTCAGCGGCAGGGACATCATGGCGCTCACCCTCGGCCTCTACGAGGTGCTCGACGAGGGCTACCTGGTGGAACGGATAGGGCAGGTGAGGTACTTGGCCGAGAGGCTGGCCCTCAACGGCGTCCCCGTGGTGCTGCCCCCAGGGGGCCACGCCGTCTACCTGGACATGGACGGGTTCTTCGAGGGCACCGACATGGGAATCGAGGACTTCGGAGGGGTGGGCCTCACCCTGGAGCTGATAAGGCACTACGGGATACGGGCGTGCGAGCTGGGGCCCTTCGCCTTCGAGTGGGACCTGAGGACCCCCGGGGAGAGGGAGGGGATCATGAACTTCGTGAGGCTCGCGGTGCCCAGGAACGTCTACGGCGTGGAGCACCTGGACTACACGGTGGCGGCCGTGACGGAGCTGTACAGGAACAGGGGGGAGATACCGAGGGTCGAGGTGGTGAGGGGGAGGGAGCTGCGCCTCAGGCACTTCCAGTCTGGCCTGAGGCCCATATACAGTCGCGGTTAGGCGAGGCGATCTGCTGAATCGCAACCCCCCCAACGGTTCATGAACTGTGACGGGGCTCGCCTGCGTGGGTGACCGAAGAATTATCTTCAGCGGAATGTGAAAGGTGCGTCTAGAATCTATTGTACCTAGAGAGGAAGCCCCTTATTTAAACGGATTATGACGGCCATCTCCGTAGGTGAAGAAAGTTCAAACAGTCCATTCTTGCGCACAGTACGTTAGCCTTTTTTCTGGCTGTATGTGTACAGGGCGCCCGCGACGAAGAGTATGCCGACGATGATGGTCGCGTAGGATCCGATGTCGATGTTCCAGTTGAAGAGGTCGCGTGCGCCGACGAGGATGATCACCAGCCCTATGAGGATGC
>JAUWBQ010000097.1 GCA_030601645.1 Candidatus Bathyarchaeota archaeon
GTCCCAAGGCTGGGATCGGCGTCATCCACGGTCCTAACGACGACCGTCCTCTCAACCTCCCAGGGAGGAATGGATCTCATTACACTCCCAATCTACGCATCGACTCTTTAAAGCATAATGCAAAACATAGGGCACAATGGAGATCACCAGGGAGACCGCCAGGCGGCTCATGATCGAGAAGCAGCGCTTCGGACCCCGCAGGAAGCCGGTCAGGAAGGAGGACATCCTCGAGACCGTCAGAGCCCTCGGCTGCATCCAGATAGACACCATAAGCGTCATAGAGCGGGCCCACTACGTCACCCTCTGGTCCAGGCTCGGCCGCTACGACAAAGAACTCCTCCACCAGCTCGCATACGAGGACCGGCACCTCACCGAGTACTGGGCTCACGCGGCCTCCTACATACCCCTCCAGGACTATAGGTACTTCCTGCACCGCATGAACATCCGCAGGGCCGGCATGGAAGACTACGTGAGGAGGCGCGCCAAGACCGACCCCGAGATCCTGGACCAGGTGCTCAACAGAGTGAAGGCGGAGGGCCCTCTCGCCGCCAGGGACTTCGAATACAAGAGGAAGGAGCCCTCGAAGGGCTGGTGGAACTGGAAGCCCGCCAAGGTCGCCCTGGAGGTCCTGTTCGCCGCCGGCACCCTCATGATCTCTCACAGGCAGAACTTCCAGAGATACTATGACCTGACGGAAAGAGTCCTCCCCCCATGGGTGGACACATCCGAGCCATCCGAGGAAGAGCGCGTCCGATTCTTCACTCTCCGCACCATGGGCTGCCTCGGCCTCGTCAAGGCCCCGGACATCAGGAGCTACTACCACCACTGGAGCATCAGCCTCGGAAGAACAAGCAAGCAGCTGCAAGCCACACTAGAGGAACTCACGGAAGACGATGAAGCCGTAGAGCTCAGAGTGGAGGGGGAGAGGCAGCCCCACTACTGCACCCCCGAGGACGCAGACAGGATCCAGCTACTGACGAAAGGCGACCCCCCATACGAGGGCGTGACCCTCCTCACCAACTTCGACAACCTCCTCTGGAACAGGGAGAAAGTCGAGAACCTCTTTGGATTCCAACCCAAGCTGGAGGTCTACCTCCCCGCCGAGCAGAGGAAGTACGGCTACTACAACCTCCCCATCCTCCATGGCGACCGCCTCGTCGGCAGGATCGTCCAAGATGGACAGGAAGAACAAGACCCTCATAGCCCACTCCGTCTGGCACGAGCCCCGGTTCGAACCCGACCAGGCCTACCAAGAAGCCTTCGAGCAGGCCCTCGAAGACTTCGCCACATTCAACGGCGCCGAAGAGATCCGGATGGAAGAGGAGAAACCAAGGATCGGCTGACTACCTCTGGTTATAGTCACACTTGGCGCCACAGAGCTCACAGTCCTGAACAACGGTCTTCAGAGCCGGCTCCCCCTTCACAGAGCAGACCAGGTCCCGGGCCGCCTTTATGCTATCCTCGGGGCCCTCGAGGACGAAGGTCCTGGAGCCCTCGCCGCCGTCGATGCCCCCCCGGCTATTGGGATGGCGTCGACCCCGGTCAGCATCTTCAGCGCCTCCATCTCCGTGACGATGTTCCCCCCCACCACCATCATGCCCACCGCCATGCCCAGAGAGCCGTCCACCGTCTCGATACCCGTCTTCAGGGCGGCATCGGACAGAGAGATGGGGACCAGCTTCTCCAGCCCCGCGGCGATGATGGTCGTTATCCCGTTCGCCGTGATGTACCCCCACGCCCGGCCGATGGTGCCACCCCCAGCACCCCCCAGGAGGATGCCAGCCTGGCCGAAGGGATCGATGGCGTTGGCCCCCTTTATGAACACGTCCTCGGGCCCCATCTCCGCCAGCACCTCGGGCAGCTCGGGGGTCTTCATCTCCGTCGCCTCTCCCTTCCGGATGACTCGGTGGCTGTACCTGCCTTTGGGGTCGGTGACGCAGCAGCCCCTGGCGGTGATGACGCCAGCCGTGAACATTCCCTTGTCCGGGATCTCCACTCTGAGGAGCTCCTCCAAGACGTAAGCCGTGGTGGTGCTCGTCGCGATGACTATGGTGCCCTCCTCCAGGGCGTGCTGGACCGTGTCCATCGCTGCGATGCTCATCCCGATGATCCGCTTCCCCTCGGCGGGGGTTAGAGAGACCTGAAGACGCAAATCGATACCTCCGAGGTTGATATGGTAGGTGGGAGTGGGAGATAAAAATCTACCCGAACGGGATAGGAGGCCCGGCGCCGTACTGGCTCAAGCTTTGTTCCGAGTGGAGGGCTAATCTTTCAGTTATAATACACGGTATTATGCTCAGATTCGGGGCCCTCTTATGTTTAGCGTTTGGGAAAAACAAAGGGGTCGCGACACCCCCAAGTTTTGCACTCCCAGCAATTCCTGAAAAATGGCTCCTGGCAGAGTTATACGTCGATGAGGTCCGAAAGGGCTTCGGCGTAGATGACGCCGAAATCCGTGAGGCGGATGACCTTCATCTTGGATCCCTTGTCCGCATCGACGAATCCCTTCATCTCGAGCCTGTTGATGATGCGGCTGTACCTGTTTCGGAGGGTGGAGCTCGCGGCCTTGTGGCCCGACCATCGGATGATGTCGCTGATGGAGTCCGCCTTGCCTTCGTGCTCGTGGAGGAGTTCAAGGATGGTCCTCTCCACCGCCCACTCCTTCTCCTCGTGCTTGGTGTGGGGTTCGAGGCGGTAGCCCGGGAGGTTGATCTCGATGGGGTCCATGCTGGGCTGATTTCGGGCGTTTTCGAACCATCCCTCGAATTTTTCGTCCCCGATCTTCCCGTTGACGTACCAAGCGGGCTGTTTCGATGGGACGGTGTACACTCGGGCGTTTCTGAACATGAGGGCTATGGTCAGCGCGACGCCCTGGGTGAGGTTGGTGGTGGAGGTGATGTCGATGAGGACTTCCTCCCCGCCTCCCCTGGCCTGTTCCAGGATGCTGTAGATGGTGCGGAAGGCTTCCCTGTGGTCCATGGGGTCGTAGCCCTCCATGATGGGGTCCATGATCTCCAGCCTCTCCTTGAGGCTCTCCGCGTTCCGCTTCGACATGTTTGAGAATATGGCGGTCTCGTCCTCGGCCTGGGTGTTGCTGTAGAGGAGGTAGAGCCTGGTGATGCCCTGACGCCTGCTCCAGTACCGGATGCCGTCGAAGGGGCGTCGGAAGTGGGTCCCCACCAGGCACATTATGATGGTCAACAGGGTCCTCCGAGGATGTTTTGAGGTCGACATGAACATTTGTCGGTGGGAATATTTAACGATATTGAAATTGACCATAATAATGGATATTATTACAAGTAATTGAGACATGGATGGCAAAACGTGATATTGTCAAATCGTTTTTTTCTTATACCTCGAAGTATTATAGAATAAATGATTAATCTTTTAAACGATGATTGTAGAAGTATGTTCGTCTCATCTTTAGCGTTTTCCATCGGAGGTAATTTTCGTACATGGGTTCAGCGGCGTCACGGGCTACGGTCTACACCCTTCCAGACTGTCCCAAATGCGAGGAGTTGAAGGTGTGGCTGAGCGAGGAGGGCGTGGAGTTCGATGTCAGGGCTTTCGACACGGAGACCCAGCTGGAGTTCATCATGAGGAACGTGTTCGGGAATCCGCCCATCTTAGAGCTGGGGGAGAGGTTCGCCCCGTCCGAGGAGCTGTTCCCGAACGAGGCGCTGGACGAGGTGAAGGCGAAGGAGATTTTGGGAAGTGGCGAAGCGTAAGGGCGGCATCAAGGGGCAGACGGTCCTCAACCAGTACTACGAGTCCGCGAGGGTCTACCGGGGGATGCCGATGGTCCGGACGACCGATGGGTATCTGGTGCCTTGGAACAAGAACATGATCATCGATCAGCTCGTGAGGGAGACTCAGCTGGCGACGACGGTTTTCGGGTTGAAGCCCATCAGCGGTGGTTATGCGGAGAAGATCTCGGACGAGGTGGAGCGCCGGGTGAGGCTGTCGAAGCCCAAGTTCGTCAGCGGCCCCATGTTGAGGGAGCTGACTAATAATGTCCTTCTTGAGTGGGCTGAGGAGAAGCCGGAGTTCGGTATTTACAGGAATCTCCTGACGAGGGTGGGGGCTCCGGTTTATGACGCTTTTCAGATCGATACGGGGAATGGGTACGAGGCGAAGGAGAATGCGAATCTTCAGCCTAATCCTGAGACGGTGCATAAGAAGAAGGCGGATCGGCTGAGTAAGGAGGAGTATCTGCTCCTGATGCCTCCTGAGCTGGCGACGGCCCATCATCAGGGGGATATTCACATTCACACGTTGGAGTACTTTGGGAGTCGTCCGTTCTGTCAGGATTGGGACCTGAGGTATTTCCTGTATTATGGTTTGCTGCCGGATGGGAGGGGTTTCCAGAGCAGCGTGGCGGGGCCTGCGAAGCAGCCCGAGGTGGCGATCCTCCACAGCGTGAAGGTGCTGGCGGCGGGGCAGACTAATTTCAGCGGGGGCCAGGGTTTCATGTATTACACGTTGTTCCTGGCGCCGTATATGAGGGGTCTTCCGTATGCGAGGGTGAAGCAGCTTGCCCAGATGATGTTCTTCGAGCTGACCCAGACGTATGTGACTCGGGGGGGTCAGCTGGTCTTCAGTAATATCCAGCTGCCGATGGGGGTGCCGGATATCTGGAGGGACGTGCCTGTGGTGATGAAGGGGCGGGTTGGGCCGGACGTCTACGGGAACTATGAGGATGAGGTTCAGACTTTCTTCAGGGCCGTGACGGAGGTGGCCCTCGAGGGGGACTACTGGGGTAAGCCGTTTAATTTCCCTAAGAACGAGAACTATGTGAGCCCTGAGTTCTTCAAGCCGGAGTATGACGATCTCTGGATGCTGGTGCACGAGTCCGTGGCGAAGTCCGGGGCCCCGTATTTCGATAATATGTTGCCTGCGTATCGGGGTTACGGTAAGGGGATCAGCTGCTACCAGTGCTGTGCGTATCAGTTCTCGTCGTCGCCCGAGTCGGATCCCTTGTTCACGGAGAAGCTGTACTTCGATGAGGGCCAGCACTTCAGCATGGGGGGGTGGCAGGTGGTGAGCCTTAACATGCCCCGGCTGGCGTACAGGGCGAAGGGGGATTACGACAGGCTGTTGTCGGCGGCTAAGGAGAATATGCGGCTGGCCGTGGAGGTGTTTAAGACCAAGCGGATGTGGATGGAGCGGTTGATGGCGAATAATATGATTCCCTTCGCGACTCAGACGCCTCGGGATCCGAGGACGGGGAGGCGGGCTCCTCCGGCTGTGGATTTCGGGGAGCTGGTGTTCGTCATCGGCGTGGTGGGGATGAATGAGATGGTCCAGTTCTTCACGGGGAGCCAGCTCCACGAGAGCGATGATGCGGTGAGGCTGGCGTTGCGGCTGCTCCTGGACATGGAGAAGTACCGTAAGGGGCTGGAGATGAAGTCGGGGATGAAGATCATGCTGGCCCGGACGCCTGCGGAGAGCACGGTGCAGACGTTGGCGATTAAGGATCTGGTGTCTCCCACGTATAATGGGTTTGCGAGGGGCGTGGTGAAGGGGGATCTGGAGCAGTCGCTGGCGTTGTTGAAGGGGAAGCGGGATCTGCCTGTGTACTATAGTAATGGGACTCATACGTATGTGGGGGCTCGGATTCCGTTTGGGCGGAAGCTGGATATCGAGCATAAGTTCTTCCCGATTCTGAGCGGCGGGAATATTTTCCATGCGTGGCTGGGGGAGGCGTCTTCGGATCCTGAGGCGCTGTATAAGCTGACTAAGAGGATTGCGCGGCACAGCCAGATCGGCTATTTCGCCTATACTAAGGACCTGACGATTTGTAGTTCGTGTAACTCGACCTCTGCGGGGCTGCTGGATGTGTGTCCGAGCTGCGGGAGCTCGTCGGTGAGGTGGTGGAGCAGGATCACGGGTTACTACTCGGATGTGACGGGGTGGAACGAGGGGAAGCGTCGGGAGCTTCAGGACAGGTACAGGATGGCGGTCTGACCTTTTTCTCCAGTTCTAGGTAGAATGTGTGTTCTCCGGTCTCTTTTTTTGTTGTCTTGAATCCTGTTTCCTCTGCGAGTTCTCTGAGGGTCTGGGGGATCTGTTTCTTGAGGCTGGTTCCGTAGCCGGTCTCGTCGGGCATGATGATCTTGAGGGCGTCGTTGTCGGTCTCTTCTAGTTCGGAGGGGTGTTTGTCGATGGCGGCGATCTGGGTTCCGTTGAGTTTGCCGATGATGCTTTCGCCTCCGTCTCCGATGTCGAGGATGAATCCGTAGGTTTGGAGGGGTTTGATCTCGATGGTCTATTGCTCCCCATGTGGGCTTGGGCGAGGTATTCCTCTCGGCTCAGGGGTTCTTTGGCGTATTGGGTTTGGGGATGTTTATTATGGTCGGTGTCGGTGTCTTTCCGCGGCGTGGGGTGGCTGGGCGTGGTCGAGGGGCGGGGGAGGGTGGTGTTCAGGCCTTTCTCGTTCCTTTACCTGGCGTTGCTGGCGTTCCTGTATGTTTCCACGATCTCGTTTGTGATGGTGTTCTTCCGGAGGTTGATGGTTGAGGGTGTGGGGGTGCCCCCTGAGGCTTTTGGCTTGGTGATGTTCGTGAGTCTGTTTGGGAGTTTCGTG
>JAUWBQ010000167.1 GCA_030601645.1 Candidatus Bathyarchaeota archaeon
GCATCGTGGGATCTTGGGGAGACAGTTGGCACGTTAAGGGATGTACCAATCCGTGGTTTTCTAACGACGAGCTAGATATTCCGATATACGCTCACAAGACTAATAATCAAAATGAATAATGGGATATTGATTTCCAGACCGGCGGTGAATGTGAGTTGGAATTCGGCGTCTCTATACCCCACGGCAAACCCGGGCGACACACCGACTACGAGATGATAAAGGAGGCCTCCCTCGAATGCGAGAGGCTCGGCTTCGACTCGATCTACGTTTCAGATCACATGGTCCCAAGGCCCAATACCCCGTACCCCGAGAAGGACGAGTATGATCTCGATGTACCGTACCTAGAGTGCTGGACCCTGCTCTCGGCCCTCGCCGTGGAGACCACCGATGTGAAGCTGGGGACCTTCACGCTGTGCAACTCTTTCAGGCAGCCCCCGTCGCTCCTAGCGAAGATGGCGGCCACCCTGGACCACATCTCCAAGGGGAGATTGATCTTCGGCCTGGGCGCCGGATACAACGAGCAGGAGTACTCGATGTACGGAGTTCCATATCCGAAGAAGGCCACACGTATCAGGCAGCTCGAGGAGGCCGTGCAGATCGCCATCAAGATGTGGACCGAGGAGAGGCCCACCTTCGAGGGAAGGTACTACAGCATCCGCGAGGCCATCTGCAACCCGAAGCCGGTCCAGAAGCCTTATCCCCCGATCCTCATCGGAGGCAGGGGCCGCCAGCTCACCCTCAAGGTGGTCGCCAAGTACGCGGACGTCTGGAACTGGCCGCCCGCCGTGTACGTCACGCCCGAGATATTCGGAGAATACCGCGATCTCCTCCAGAAACACTGCAAGTCGGTGGGAAGGGACCCGGGAGGGATAGCCATGTCCATGGGGGACGTCTGTCACATCAGACGGGACGAATCCGAGGTGAGGAAGGAGGTGGCGAAGTACAAGCCGGACGAGCTCTCGATGGAGAACTACATGAACCACCTGATCGGCACCCCCGAGGAGTGCATCGAGAGGATCAACGTGTACAGGGATCTCGGTGTGTCCGAGTTCGTGCTGCAGTTCCCGAGCCTGGCCGTCGGAGACATGAGAGATCTGGAACTTTTCGCGGAGAGCGTGATCCCCGTCTTCAAAGGCATCTGATTTCCTGTCTTGCATCGAATAGCGAGCCACAGCATTATGGGTGAGTTCGGATCACCACTTCCGTGGAGATACGCCCGAGCTTATTGATGCTGCGAGCGGTCAGCCGGTCGCCTCTCTCTCGAAGATGAGCTCGACATAGCTGACGTTCCCGCCCGCGCCAGTACTCGGGGCGAAGATCTGGACCAGCCTCCACCCATGTTCCGCGTGGTCCTCAACGATCTTCCTGTAATCTTCCTTCACCTTCTGCCCCCACCAGCTGAAATCCACGTTCACGAACTTGTACTCGTACATCTCTGGATGAATCCAAGACGTTCATGTCTAAATATGGTTCGCAAGAATAATGTTGTACAGATAACATCGTTTTTGGCGCCTGTCCCGGGGGTTTCGAATGCCGATCCTGAATGAGTACTTCTTCGCTTGATCGCTACTTCACTCCGCAGATGTCCATGGCCATCAGCCCGTATATCTTGGCGAAATCCACCAGCATACCAATGGAAGCCCACTCGTCCGCCCCGTGAGCGTTCCCTCCGCCTGGCCCTAAGGCCATCGCGGGAATCTTGGCGATGGTGGTGAGCCAGGACGTGTCGTTGGACCCGGAGGTCCCCACAGGCTTAAGCTCATAGCCCGCCGTGGCCCTCACAGCCCTGTCTGCAATCTTGAACAGTTCATCAGAAGCAGAGATCTCGCTGGGAGGCTTGTTAAGTGGGGATGTGACCTCGACGGCCAATTCGGGGTCGTCCTCCATGAGCCCATCCACCACCGACCGCACTTCCCCCAGCACCCCCTCGACACTCATACCCGGGACTATCCGGACGTCGCAGATGGCCTCGCAAAGTTCGGGTATCACGTTGTCCTTCGTCCCGCCCTTGATCACCGTCCCCGGGGCGATAGTGGGCGCAGGTAACAGGTGATGAGGGGGAAAGTTGAACCCGTGATCGTCGATTGCGAGGAGCACCTTGCCCATCTTGAGCACAGCGTTGACCCCGTCCTGGGGCCGACTGCTGTGAGCCGACTTCCCCCTCACAAGAATGTTCACAAGCACGCGGCCCCTCACCGCGGTCCTTGCGTGGACCACGTCATCCTTCACCGAGCCCTCCCCCACCACGGCCATGTCGACGTTCTTCGAAGTCACGTAACCCTTCTCCGCCAGGTACCTCGTCCCGTACCGGCCGAAGGTCTCCTCGTCGGCCACACCGTGGATCATGAAATTACCATCAAGCCTTATCCCGGCCTCGTCCAGGGCCTTCGCGGCGACGATGGCGGAGGCGACCGCCCCCTTCATGTCCCCCGAGCCCCTCCCGTATATCCTACCATCTTTCACCATGCCCCCGAAGGGATCAACGGACCAGAAATCAAGGTTGCCCACGGGGACCGTGTCGTAGTGGCCGTTGAACAGGAAATTCCTGCCCCCGCCGGCCCCCTTCAGCGTCCCCAGGGTGTTCACCCTCCTGGGCTCGGACTCCACCAGCTCGACGTCGAAGCCGACCGCCTCCAGCCGCTCCGAGACCAGCCCCGAGACGGCCCGCTCGTCCCCCGGCGGGTTCTCGCTGGGCGTGCGGATCATGTACCGCGTCAGCTCGACGAGCTCCGAGGAGAGGGAGTCGACCTTATCGAAGAACTTTGTTCTAAGGCTCAATGCTCAAACCAGAAGTAACACCGTATCATGGGCCTTATAACGATTCAAGGAACACGTTCATTGAGCGCGCGGCCACGTGTTGTCTCTGTGGGTGCGAGGCATCATCGTTCTCTGAGGGCTTCTCTGCACCCGTGTTCCGCTACGGTACATCCTTTCACAATCCCAATCAATCCTGAAAACGGGCGAATCCCCTTCGAGCTGAATGAGTAGATCCGGATAATGGGTAAAAACGATGGATCACATCAAATACCCATGATATTTTCGCCTTTTTCTATGGGGACCTATAACTTTTTATTTGGCATGCTGTGTTTCAGTGGTAGGAGATTTACAGAATGAGTGGTAAAGAAAAACCACACCTAAACCTGATTATCATCGGCCACGTAGACCACGGCAAGAGCACTGGCATAGGCCACCTGTTCTACGACGCCGGCGCCGTCAGCGAGAAGGTCATCAAGGACTTCGAGGCGGAGGCCAAGGCCCTCGGCAAGGAGTCCTTCAAGTACGCCTGGGTCCTCGACAAGCTCAAGGAGGAGCGGGAGCGGGGCCTCACCATCGACCTCGCCTTCTACAAGCTGGAATCGGACAAGCACTTCTTCACAGTCATCGACGCCCCCGGCCACAGGGACTTCGTCAAGAACATGGTCACAGGCGCGAGCCAGGCGGACGGAGCAATCCTATTCATCTCAGCGAAGCGGGGCGAGTACGAGGCCGGCACCAACCCAGGTGGCCAGACCAGGGAGCACGCCTTCCTGGCCAGGACCCTCGGGGTCAACCAGATGGTCGTCGCAGTGAACAAGATGGACGACGCCACCGTGGACTGGAAAGAGCAGAGATACGAGGAAGTCAAGGACGGCATGACCCGCCTCCTCAAGATGGTAGGCTACAACACCGACAAGATCAAATTCATCCCCACATCCGGCTGGACCGGCGACAACCTCTACAACAAGAGCGACAAGATGCCCTGGTACAAGGGCCCCACCATCTACGAGGCCCTCGACGAGTTCGAGATGCCGGAGAAGCCCACAGACAAGCCCCTACGGATCCCCGTGCAGGAGGTCTACTCCATCAGGGGGGTCGGCACAGTCCCCGTCGGCAAGGTTGAGACGGGCACTCTGAAGATGGACAGGGAGCTCATCTTCATGCCCGAAGGCGAGCGCGGAGAGGTCAAGAGCATCGAGACCCACTACACCAGGATGAACGAGG
>JAUWBQ010000215.1 GCA_030601645.1 Candidatus Bathyarchaeota archaeon
GTGGGGACGTCGTAGGGGATGAGGCTGGTCACGGCCTCCGTCTTGCTGATGCGCTTGGTCTTGAGGCGGTTCTCCACGGTCATGTTCAGGAAGTCTGTGTTGCCGCCGATGTTGAGCTGGTACGTGGAGTCGATGTGGACGCCCCGGTCGTAGAAGAGTTCCGCCATGACCCTGTGGAGGATAGTGGCACCCACCTGGCTCTTGATGTCGTCTCCGGCGACTGGAAGCCCGGCTTTGGCAAACTTGGCGCTCTTCTCTGGGACCGAGGCAATGAACTCGGGGATGCAGTTGACGAAGGCGCAACCGGCGTCCAGGGCGGCCTTGGCGTAGATCTCCGTTCCCTTGGCGCTGCCCACCGGGAGATAGTTGATGAGCATGTCGGCCTCGCTCTCCCTCAGAGTCTCGATAATGTCAACGGCTTCGTGGTCATCGCGGACGTGGAAGGGCTCCCTCATGTGGGGCGCGACTCCATCAGATATGGGACCGGGAAGAACCTCTACTCCAGTAGATGGGACATCCGCAAACTTGACGCAGAGGTTGGGATCTGCAAAGATGGCCTCTGAGATGTCCTTCCCAATCTTGAGGCTGTTGACCTCGAACGCGGCGACGAACTCGATGTCCTCGATGTAGTAGCCGCCGAAGTTGACGTGCATAAGGCCGGGGATCTCCCCCTCCTTCTGGTCCCTGTAGAACTCCACTCCCTGGATGAGGGCTGAGGCGCAGCCCCCAAGACCGGCTATGGCGACCCTTATCTTGGCCAATTCGATACCTTCGTTGAACGCTCTGTTAGGTTGTTCTCTTTTCTATTAAATATGTCTTCGCGGAGGGGATAATATCAGTTTTATCTCCATACCGAAAACATGATCTCTTTCTGAAAGTAATGTGTTTTGTTAACATTATTCAAACAATGAATTTTTCAGAGTTCAGATGGTGGTGGGAGTTTAAGCCTCGTCTTTGCGAGCATACTGCCTAGTTCCATCCTCGGATCTGATCATCTTTACCTCGTCTTTCTGGAAAAGGGATCTCAGCAGCTTGAAGGTCCGCTTCTCCTTCAGTTCCATCTTCTCTGCGATCTCGCTCAAGCTCATGGGTTGCTCAGCGAGGTGCACCAATATCTGCTTCTTAAGCTTCGCCGACACTGTGGTTCACGCAGTATTATGCATTTAGAAGCTAAATAATTTGATGTATCCCAGCTACGTTTTTGATTATATAGGAACACATGAGGCTATTCATCAGAGGAAAAAATCACACAAATTTATGTAAAAAGTGTATCTCCACATTTCTTGGATTGCCATTATTAAGGATATATCAAACTCGTCGGAACATCAGAAAATAAATGGTAAATAGAAAGGCCCTCTATTTAGGTAGAACCCCAATACTGAGACTATATAGGATCAAGCCCCAGTATAAGGCGGTCCCGATGAGGAGCTAGAGGGTCCGATACCACTTTGGCCTCAGCTCTTTTGGTAGGATTCTATTGTTCATATAGGCTAGTAGTGGACAGTAGAAGGCCATGGCGGCGAGGATGATGCCAGGCCCAAGAATGTGGCTCGCCTTAAGGGGTTTAGGCAGCTTCTCAAGCTTGAGAGGCGGCCCCCCATCTCGACAACATCAGCCTCGTCTAGCCCTTTTTCCGACCTGTTCAATAAGAGAAGAGGGGGGACATTTTAAGCCTTATCTCTCGCACACCTGATTAAATTACACAGAATTAAGGGGATGCTTGGCACATCGGGATCGCGTTCAAGCCTGTTTATCTTTTTAAATCTCCAGAGAGATCAATGATGAGACATATTGGCTGAAGGGTTCATTGAGAGGCGGCTCGCGGCGATGAGGCCCAGATCCCACGCAAGGGTTGTTGCCATGGCGAGGGGGATGGAGGGAGTGATCAACCTCGCCGGGGGTGACCCTGATTTCGACACCCCCGGGCACATAACGGAAGCGGCGATCAAGGCGCTGAGGGAAGGGAAGACTCATTACCCACCAACCCATGGCCTCCCGGCCCTGAGGAAGGCACTAGCGGATTATTACGTGAAGTATGGGGTCGAGTGGGATAGTTCGGAGGTCACCGTCACGGCTGGCAGCGGCGTCTCCCTGTTCGTTTCCATGACTGGCACCATCAACCCGGGGGAGGAGGTCATCGTCCTCGAACCCTACTTCATGGCCTACTCCAACCTTATAGAGTACATCGGAGCGAGGGAGACGAGAGTGGCCCTGGAGGAGGACGAAGGTTACCGCCTGGATGTCGAGGCTCTCAAAGATAAAGTCACGCAGAAGACGAAGATGATCGTCCTCTGCAACCCCAACAACCCCTCCGGCACTGTCTACACCCAAGAGGAGTTGGCCGGAATAGCTGAGGTGGTCATAGATAACGACCTATTGGTCCTCTCAGACGAGGTCTACAATGAGTTCGTCTGGGATGGGCGTGAGCATATCAGCATAAGCTCTCTCCCAGGCATGAAGGAGAGGACGATCGTTTGCAACAGCTTCTCGAAGACCTTTGCCATGACGGGCTGGCGCCTGGGATACGTCCTAGCCGACAAGCACATCGCCACTAGGTTGCAGAGGATCCCCGTCGGGTACAGGACCAACATCTTCGTCCAGCTGGCCGCCGTCGAGGCCCTGAAGGGTTCCTGGGAGCCTGTCAGGAGAATGGCTGAGGAGTACGACAGGAGGCGGCGTTTCATGGTCCCTCGGCTGAATGAGATTGACGGGATCAGTTGCCACATGCCGGAAGGAGCCTTCTACCTGTTCCCGAATATTAGTGGCCTGAGCAAGGGATCGGAGGAGTTCTGCGAGTCACTGCTGCTGGAGAAGAAGATCTTGGCACGCCCCGGAACGGCCTTCGGAGCCAGTGGCGAGCATCACATTAGGATCCCCCTGATCAAGCCCATCGAAAACCTCGGGAATATAGCTGACGCCATCGAGGACCATTCTAGATCCATAGATTGATTTTTTCTCTCTTTTCTGACTTCATTATTTTACACGTCATTGGTGACTTGGTTAT
>JAUWBQ010000082.1 GCA_030601645.1 Candidatus Bathyarchaeota archaeon
ACTCCACGTAGAAGTCATACTCGCCGAGCTGCCCCCTAGACACGTGTTCCCCCGTCACCAAGTCGATGGTGGGATCAACGATCGAGACGATGTGGGAGACACTCTCGCCGAATTGATACCGCCTCCTCAGCTCACCCAGCACGTTATCAAGGGCGTCGATTCCCTTGTCGATGGACGGTCCCATCAACTTGATGTAGCTCCTCAAGTGCACACTTCTCCTATCCCGTTTTACTAGTCGAATAAATTGACATAAAACATGACCGAATCCGCGCGCAAGAGCGGGACTAAAATCAGGATCGAGAGGGCCTAGTCAGCCACGAGGGCGTAGATCTTCAGGTTGTGGCTCCTGGAGGCAAGGGCCAGTACCTTCTGCTCCTTCAGCTCCTCCAGCAGCTTCTTGGCCGTGCTCACCTTGACTTTCATCTGGATGGCCAGGGCTGTGGGCGTGATGGCCTTCATCTTCTTGAGCTGCTCTATGAGTTCCTCGTCGCTCATGTCCGGGATGTCTAGGGACCCGATGGTCTTCTCGACCCGGCTCTTTACCTTGGGCTCCCCCTTCGCCTTCCGCCTCTGCTGTTTCTCTATCTGCCTTAGGCTTCTCTTCTGGGGCATGCTACTCACCAATAGCTCAGGCGTGTCACAGATAAACGTGACGCCCCGAGCGCTACTCCACTTTCTCGAACCGAGACGAGGGCGCTCCGCAGATGGGGCATACTTCTGGTATGCTCCCGTAGGCGAAATGCCCGCAGACGGTGCAGATGTAATATATGGTCTCCCGCTCCCGTAAATTGGTTCTAATCAAGAAGATATGAGAATGGGAATTGCGAATGTTTATTAGTTACCTTTCGGTAATTACCAAACAGTAACTTACCAAATGGTAAGGAGGACCCAAGCAGATGCTGACGCTGAAGCTCGTCGAGGACGGAAAAACCCTCTGGGAGATACCACTGCAGGCCAGGAACTGGGACAGAAGAGCCCTGAGCAGAGAGTTCGCAGAGATCGACAACGAGATCAAACGATTAGAGGCAATCTTCAACGCCATGGCCAACACCGGCAGGAGGAGGATGATGCGGACCTTCTTCGTCATGGAGAGGCCCATGGGCTTCACCGAGCTCATGAACGAGCTGGGGATGAACCCCAAGATCGTCTCGGACTCAACGAAGCGACTGCGGAACACCGGCATGATCGAGAAGGACGAGGACGGCAAATACAAGCCCACCCGGACCGGGGAGGCCCAGTTCCTGATGATGAGCGTCGCCATGAGGCGGATGCTGGAGATCCTAGACCAACTGTAGGAGGAAAAAGAATGAGATTTGACGAGATATTCCGGGAGATGGAAGAGCTGCAGAGGAGAATGACCGAGGACATGTTCAAGGAGTTCGGCTCCTTCGAGGACATGTTCTCAGAGTTCGACTCTCTCAAGGAGAAGGTCAAGGCCGGCGAGCTCGAGGGCGACTGGAGCTTCGAGCCCATCGAGAGGCCCGGGGTGAAGGGATTCATCGCAAGGGGATTCTTCTCGACCCCCGGCCTCATCGAGCGCCCACCCCTGGATCGGCCCACGGACATCCTGCCGCCCCTGAAGCCCAGCATCAGGGAGCCCAGAGAGCCCCTCTACGACATAAGCGTGGGCGAAGACCGGCTGACCCTGTTCATCGAGCTTCCGGGCGTCGAGGAGAAGGACGTCCAGCTGGAGGCCGAGGACGGGAAGCTGAAGCTCAAGGCGGGGAACTTCCAGACCGAGATCGACCTATCGAACTGGGCCACCGACGCCGAGAAGAGGACCACTGAGCACAAGAACGGCGTCCTGACGATCACCATCCCAAAGAACAAACTGGACGAGCAGCTAATCTAAAACCCCGTTTTTAACCGATATTTACCCCATTTTTTAGCATCTTCTCCGCTTCACAGAGAGCCTGCTCCGTATCCGCGTCGAAGAGCGTGAGGAGGCCCGGATCGAAGTCCCTCAACCTCTCCATGGGGATCATCTTAACGTTGGGAAGGTTCTGCAGGATCCTCCGGATCCGCAGATCGCCCGACTCGTAGAGCTCCGACGCCTTTTCCAGCGACGGATGCACCCTGTAGACGGCCAGCAGAGGCTCTATCCACTCGTTGGGCCACTGGAAGACGGCGCCGTCGAACCCCGCCCCTTCTTCGAAGAGCATCGCCAGTGCCCTGCCGGATATGAAGGGCATGTCGCAGCCGGAGATCAGGGCGTACTCTCCCTTCGCCTCATTCAGGCCCGTTATGGCGCCTACGAGGGGGGAGCCCTCGCAGTAGATGTCGACGACCATGTCTGCGTCGCCACCCACGATCTGGGCGTAGTCCTCCCGCTGCCCCTCTGAGCTCAGCACCAAGATCACCTCGTCCACATGGTCCGCTATCCTCCGGATGACATGTCTCACCAAGGGCTCTCCATGCAACATCATGAGGCCCTTGTCGCCCTTCATACGGGTAGATCCTCCCCCGGCGAGGATGATGGCGGTCCGCATCGGTAGACTCCAACCCTAGTCTACGGAACTATATCTAAGCGTATCCCTCGGTCGTTTCACTCGCGTGATCACTTGGCGACTCCTTGTTATGTGGTGTTATTTTTATCATATCCCTATAAAAATCAGGCACTCCAGTAACGCATCTTAGCAGTTTCAGGGGATAAATACCCCGAATTCTCCGCAGTCGCCCTCTCTGAGGCTATCTCTGGGCCTTTTTACCGGGCGATGAAATTATACGTTCACCCTCCATAGGTATTCCAGCATGGCGAAGGGCCTGCCGACCTACGAGGAGGTCGTAGAGGCGGCGCTGGAAGTATTCACACAGTACGACACAGCCCTCACCCTCCGCCAGCTCTACTACCGCCTCGTCTCCCGGCACCTCTTTCCCAACACCATCAACAGCTACAAGCGGCTCAGCCGCCTCATGGTCAGGGCCCGGGAGGAGGGAGACGTCCCCGTCAACTGCCTGGAGGACAGAAGCCGCCGCATCCTCGGCAGGGGCGACGCCGGATACACCTCGGCCCAGGACTTTCTGAAGAGGCGCCTCGCAAGCCTCAGGGAGAGCTACAAGGAGTTCAGGATGCCGATGTGGGACGCCCAGCCCAACTACATCGTGGTGAGCCTGGAGAAGGACGCCCTGAGCCGGCTGGTGGGCGACGTCGCCAACCAGTACGCCGTCAGGACCTTCCCCACCCGGGGCTACCCCAGCTTCACATACGTCCAGAGGATGGCCGGGTACATCCGGAACAGGCTCAAGGGGAAGCCCACGGTGGTCCTCTACTTCGGGGACTTCGACCCCAGCGGCATCGACATCGAGAGGGACCTCAGCGCGAGGCTCGGGAGGTACAAGGCGGGGGAGTTCATCGTCCACCGGGTAGCCCTCACCAAGGATCAGATAGTCAAGTACAGCCTCCCGCCCATGCCCGTGAAGCGGAGCGACGCCCGGGCCAACAACTTCGTCGCCTCACACGGCGACGAGTCCGTGGAGCTGGACGCCATCGACCCCAACACCCTGAAGCTAATGGTGGCCCAGTCCATCGCCTCCTACATCGACATCAATGAATGGAAGAAGAAGGAGGAGGAGATCGAGAACCTCCGCCTGTGGATCAAGGACACGCTGGCGAACATGGAGACCCTGATACTGGAATAGCGTCTAACAATTGACCTAAAACTCACGCATATACGCAACACTCATTTAATCCGAAAGAGGGATTTTGATTAGGGCGTTTAGAATGAAGATAGCCGTTATAGGCGCTGGGCTCATGGGCCCAATCATCGTCCGAGACTGCATCGAGAGCGGCGAGGTAGATGAGGTCCTCCTCGTCGACATCGATCAAGGAAGGTTGACCACCGTGGCGGAGCAGCTTGGCAACCCACCGAGACTCAAAACACTGGTGCAGGACGTCACCGACCGGCAAGGGCTGTCTCATGCCCTGAAAGGCTACGATGTGGCCGGGGTGGCCCTCCTCAGGCCCCTGAACACCCATGCCATCTGGGGGGCCATCGACGCAGGGGTGAACGCCGTCGATCTGAGCGAGCCCGCCGAGGGAGAGTCCGAGGATATCCACAGAAAGGCCTTGAAGACGGGGGTGACCGTGGTGCCCGGCTGCGGCGTGGAGCCCGGGCTCACAGACATGCTAGCAACGCACGGGATGGACAACCTCGACAGGGTCGAGGCCGTCGACATATGGTGCGGCGGGATCCCCGAGGAACCCGAGCCTCCGCTGAACTACAAGATCGTGTTCGGCGGCCCCTATCTGCCCCTATGGCCTGGGAAGGTGAAGGTCATCGAGGACGGAGAGGTCCGATACGTGGACCGCTACACCCTCGGCGGCCCCGTCAGCTTCGAGGGCATAGACCTGCCCCTGGAGTGCTTCTACGACGGCTTCCCGGAGACCCTCCACCTCATCGACAAGTTCGAGGGCGTCAAACGTTGCACCGAGGTCACGGTAAGATACGCCGGATACTGCGAGAAGGTCAACTTCCTGGACCGGTGCGGCCTCCTGAGCAGGGAGCCCATCGAGTTCAAGGGGAGAAAGATCGTCCCCTTCGAGGCGTTCAGCAAGATAATCCACCCCAAAGTACAGCTGGAGGAGGGGGAGAGGGACATCACCGTCCTCCGGGTCAGGGTCCAGGGAGAGAAGGACGGCCGAGAGACCATCTACACATACGACATGGTCGACCGCTACGACGATGAGAGACAGGTCACATCGATGGCGAAGACCACCAGCTACACGGCGGCCATAGTCGCCAGGATGCTGGGGCGGGGCGAGATCACGGAGAAGGGCTACGTGCCGCCCGTCAATGTCATCCGGGGGGAGAAGCTGGCGGAACTGTTGGCCCAGCTGGAGGATCGGGGCGTCAAGGTCACCAAGACGGTGACCCACGGCTAGAATCCTACCCTTTCTCATCATTGAGAGGGAAAAAGGAGCCGCTGCCCTTCCTAGGTCTGCTTCCTAACCTTTTCGATAAAGTCCTCCCTGACGGGATGGAATATGTCCAGCATCACGAAGGGGTCGTCGCCGATGGTGGTGTCCCCGTGGGGCACGTTCGCGGGTATGCAGTAGAGGTCTCCCTTCCTGACGCGGCGCTCCTCGCCCCCGATTCTCAGGATGGCCTCCCCCGCGTATACCATTCCGATCTGCTCGTGGGGGTGGCTGTGCATCGGCACCGTGTGGCCCGGAAGCGTGGAGTTCAGGGCCATCATCATCCTCTCTCCCTTCAGGCCGGTGAGGACCGTCGTCTCCAGACCCTCCAATTGGGAGAACCGGGGGGCACTCTCAGGGTCAATGAAATAATCTGGCTTGTCCATGTCGATCGATTCAAAGATTCGGGTGGAAATAAAATGTTTATCGGGAGACGCCTCTGTCGAACAAGGCTCCCTTGGGTGAAGTGTTTCCTACACTCTAAGATTGAACTGCGGCAGAGGACGGCCAATTTTCTTGCTTGAAAAAAACTGTTGTTTTCCCTCAGGAGGAGGTCCTTGTGGCCTCGGATATTATCTCTATGGCAGTGTCCAGGGCCTTGTTGACCCTGTTGGCCTCCCGGATCAGTCTTGTACGGAGGAATCCAGCCTCGTCGCTCGCTGGGTCCAGTCCAGCCAGCCTCGCCGCGTCCTGGAGGGCCGGCAGGTGGGGTATCCCATATGCCGGGTCCTGGTCGAAGGGCCCCGTGTGGGTATAGAAGGTGGACATCAGAATCTTGGAGACCCTCGATAGGATGTCGTTCACCAAGGGTGCCTTGGACTCGTCGAGGCCTGCGATAGCCTCGTTCATCTGCTCCGACTTGGATTTGAGCTCTCCGATCCTATCGAGGGTGGGGTTCAGATCGAAGACATCTGATACCCTCTCCATTATCTCGACGACGGTCTCCTCGTACATCCCGGCCACCTCCGCGAAGTCGAACGGCAGGACTCCCGCGTTGACGGACCTGTAGATGGCCAAGGCCTCCATCCTCATATCCCTGAGGAGGTGGTCCCTATCCCCCTTGTCCAGGGTGTCGTAGGCGCTGTGCCACCACCAAGCCCCGCCGCTCCCCCCGATCCACTGGCCCCTGTGGGGGCTCCCCTCGGGGATGTAGGCCCTGACGGCGACGCTGGGGATGCCTATGCCGTAGAAGGACTGGTCTCCAGCCCGCATGTAGTATGCCTTCTTCTCGATCTCGTGGACGCCCGAGGCGTCGCTGGCGGCCTTGTTGATGAAGTCCATGGTGCCCATTAAGCCTCCCCCGCCGAGCTCCGTGGCCCCCATGACGCCGGGGGAGTCGATGTTCATGGAGAGGAAGCAGTTCCTGTCCAGGTCGTGGAACATGTTGTCGGCGTACCATGTGGAGGCCGAGTAGCGGCCCGTCGAGTGGCCCGACCACCAGGCGATCCTGACGCTCCTCCTCAGGTCGCCCTTGTGTCTCTCCAGGATCCTTGCGAGCTCCAGGAGGGCGGCGTTCCCGGTGCAGTTGTCGGTGGTACCCAGGTACCAGGAGTCCATGTGGCCGTGGACCAGCATGAACTTCTCCGGCTCTTCCCTCCCCTCGATCTCGGCGACCGTGAATGTGATCCGCCTCCACCTCGTGTCCGACCTCGCCCTCAGGTGGATCTTGACGGGCCCCTTCTTCGCCATCTCGACGAGCCTCTCCCCGTCGGTCCTCTTCACGGAGACCGCTGTGACGTCGGGGATCCTCTCGGCCGACTCTGGCGTCGGGGTGCCCCAGACGGTGGTCACGATCATCTCGTGGAGGACGTCCCCCCCGCAGATGTGGACCTGGGCCACGGCCCCCGCCTGCTGGGCCGCCCAGACCACCGCGGGGCTCGCGACGCCGAACATCAGCGTGGCCTTCCCCTCTACCCCGACCTTCTTGTACTCCTCCACCAGGTCTCCGAGGCCGGTGAAGAGGCTGCTGGGGGAGACGGGCACGAACACCAGCTCCGCCTCGATGCCCTCCTCCGGTGTGGACTTTGAGAAGGCGTGGGTTATGCACTCCACCTCCAAAGGTTCGGGAGAGGCCACCTTCAGTGAGGCCTCCTTGGGGTGGCTGATGAGGGAGTCGAACTCGTAGGTCTCGTACCGGACGCCGTATTCCCCTAGCTTCGCCCTCACGTACTCGTGGGCGTCCCGCTCCCCCTGGGTGGCGGAGGTCTTGTCCAGAGTGGAGAGGTGCTCGACTGTGCCCCAGGCCTCGTCAACGTCCAATTCCGAGAGAAGCTTCTCCTCATTCTTCGTCAGCACCGAATATCACCTCCGCAGGCTCGGGGGGACTGGGTAGGCCCTCTTGCTGTGGGTTAAGCCCAGGTCGATGAGGGTTTCGGCCATCTTCACGGCAGCCTTCACCGGGTTGACCGCGGGGACCCCTATCTCCTCTGTGAGCCTCTCGTCGACCATGAGGAAGCCCATGCTCATGCAGCCGTAGGTCACGGAGCACGCACGATACTTCTCCACGGCCTCCCTTCCTTCCCTCGCCATCGCCTCGAAGGCCTCCTCCGGCTTGGCCCTGACCTCTGGAACCGTCAGTCCTACCGGGTGGATGGACACCAGTTTGAGCAGCCCGTCCCTCTCGTGGATCTCCGTCCTGTAGGGGGCTCCCTTCCCC
>JAUWBQ010000226.1 GCA_030601645.1 Candidatus Bathyarchaeota archaeon
TCTCTGGGTATCAGGTTCTTCAGGTCTAAGCGGGCTGGATCTACTTTTTCGGAGACGTAGATTCTGATGACCTCTTCCTCGACCTCTCTGCCATCTTTGATACGTTTCCTTAACTTCTTAGAGTAACCTACGACATTCTTCTTGCCCTTGATCTTTTCCCAGATTTCTTCAAATAGCATTTCAATTTATTGTATAGCGTAGATACCAAAATTCCTTGTGGCATTTTTTGTGCGTGTGAAAAACCGTGGCTGGACAGATACTCTTGCGCGCGCGCAGACGGCGCTCACATTCGGCCGTGCACGCACCGTCAGGTAGATCGTCCTCGCTGAGAGAGCGGGCTTAGAACCGCTCTTTCTCCACTCGGCGCTCCTTCACGCTTATGTCTGAGACCCGGACCCTCCGCCCCCCATACAGCTCGGCCTCCCTCTCCCCGGCATAAAGGGCCGCGACGACCCGGCCGAGGGAGTCGCATTTCATGATGCCGTTGCCCGTAGCTGCCCCCACGTAGATCATGCCAGGCATCCCCTCAACGACGGGGATCTTGTCGAACCTGTTGACCGCCCTCTGCCCTGCCCACATGTTCACGGGGCGCACCCCCTCGAAGCACGGCAGGTACTTAACGAGGGCGTGGTAGGCGTTCCCGGAGTAGGTCTCCTCCTCGGCCTGGGGATCGTCCTCGAGGCCGTACCCCCTCCCCAGATCCTCCGTGACCCCGACCCAGATGCTCCCCTCGGAGACATCGGCCTTCAAGTAGACCCCGGCGTCCGGCATCTGCGTCACAGGGAGGACACCCTCCTCGCTGAAGCCCTCCGTGTGGAGGAGCCTCTCGAGCCTAGGATCCTTGAAGACGAACATGCACCTCTTCTTCGGCTTCATCATTGAGTCGAAGCCGATGGGGTCCAGCAGCTGCTCCGACCAGACCCCCGCCGCCACCACCGTGGTATCCGCCCGGATCTCCCCCCGGCTCGTCTCCGCCCCCTTCACCACAGCGCCCTGCCAGACGAAGGGCTCACCAGGGAGACCCAGCTCCTTCTTAGCGCCCAGTATGAGCCGGTCCGCAGTCGTGTTGTACTGTATCTCCCCCCCTAGCTCCAGGAAAAGGGCCTCGAAACACCTCGAGAGGGAGTCGGTGTTGACCGACCCGCAGTTAATACCTTGGACTCCGACCTCGATGGGCTCCAGACCCATCATCTCTGCCTCCTCGTCTCCACCGAAGTCTGTCACAAGGTCTGGGATGAGCCCCTTCAGCTCGTCGGCGCCGAATGTCTTCAGCTCGATCCCCGCCTCCCCCATCTCCTCAAAGAGGGGCTTCCGCCTCCTATACTGGCTCTCCCCGAGGAGATAGAGGTAGCCCGTATTTTGCATCTTCACATCATTCTCCGTCTCTGTCTGGATGTGACGGAGCCACTCGATGGTCGCCTTGGCGAGGAGCCTGTTGGTCCCGGACACGAGGAGGTCCCTGTAGCCCCCGGCGCTCTTGGCCGTGCTCCCCTGCCCGGGACCGCCGAGCCTCTCGACCAAGACCACCCTCTTCTCGGGGTTCAGCCTCTTCAGATGGTAAGCCGAGCTGAGCCCTATGACCCCGGCGCCGATTACGAGGACATCGCATTCCATGGAAGCCCCTCCTCCAGCCCGTGCCCTATGGTTTCCGAGAATCCAATGAAAACAGTCTGCGCATCAGCCATTCAATTCACGGCTTAGGATAAAGGCGAAGTGAAGAAAAGAGTATGGGGAGAAAAAATGAGCGCGCGCGGCCCCCTGAACGAGAAGTGGCGGCTATACGTCCCAACTGACTTCAAGGAACACCTCAGAGAAATATAAATGAAAAGACAGCACCCATTCCAAGACTTAGCCAACGAACACGGATTCAACCCCAGAAATATCGAGAAAGCTTCAGAATCTCCGACATACTCGAAGACATATCATATGTACCATTCCTGAGAAAACGTCTCTCACTGTACAGAGGAACCGCCCTAGCGTTCATCCATTTCCAGAAGCTTGAAAGACTGAGCGTAGACATTGACCTCAACTACCGCCACATAGACGCTGAAGAAGACTGGGGAGATGTACGAGACAGGATCGACGAAACCATCAAACAGATTCTGTACAGCCAAGGTTACACAGATGAAAACATCAAGAGTAAAGTCGTATAACTAAAATCATCTTGTTGAGCGTACTAAACCTCTGGGTGGAGGATGGTTGAAATGGTAGATCCTTGTCCCAACGATCCTCACCTTCTCCAGCTCCTCAAGATCTGAAACATATCCTTTGATGGTTGAGAGTCTGTATCCCCATTTCTCATAGTAAGCCTTGACCAGTTCCCTCATCTCAATTCCATCACTACCCACCTCTTCGATGGTACTCAACATGTCATCCATTCTATCCTTCACCGACAACCCCAACACCCCCTCATTCAGAGTATCCTATATGAGTAATATACAACTAACGATGTCCCCAACTCTCATCCTCACTAGAATCAGCATCGACAAATAAGAATGGGAAGAGTCCTGTCCTAGTATCCGTTCCATTCCTCATTTAATGATTCAAGAAATTCCTCAGGATAAACTGTGCTAAGTAAGACCGAATATCCCTCCGTCGTAGGCATATAAACGACATTAAATCTATCAGTTACAAACAGCAACGCTCTTTCGCCATTTGCCAGCTT
>JAUWBQ010000168.1 GCA_030601645.1 Candidatus Bathyarchaeota archaeon
GCACTCTCGAACCGTTCGAGGCCCACGGCCTGCTCATGGGTCGGAGTCGGAATGGAAAACGAAGTAGTAGACACAATAACAGGTGCGTGCATCAGCTCAGCTAATGATAATGCGATTTCCTTCTCTCCTCTGATGTTCTCCAGGATTGTCCTGACTTCATCGCTCTTCTCCGGGTGTTTCGCCGTAAGGAATAGGCCAGCGGAGTCCTGAAGCAGCCTCTCGGCGAGCTGATAAAACCGTGCCTTCCTGTCAGGGTCTATCTCCGTTTGAGCATTGTAGGAATACATGTAGGCGTCGAGTAACCTGTTTGTCGCTGTAGCATAATCAGACGAGGAACGATAGCCAGCTCTGAGATAATGACTGGTCGCAGCCTCGATATGCCTCTTAGCCTCTGAGAACAAAGCTGTGTCCCTGGTGACCTCAAACTCTGTCCCCGCTTCCAACGCCTTACAGAAACTGCTATGTGCTTGTGCGAGGAGACGTGTTGTCTGATCTTGGGCGTGTTCTCTGGCTTCCATGAAGAGTCCTGCTGCTTCGCTGTACAGGCTTGATGACATTTGCTCTTCTGCCAACATCATCTTCTGCCATGCCTGGCACAGGCAGACGAGTGGCTGAAGCTCCTTTTTTGCTTCCTCGGACGCACCCGCTATTCTCTGGAACGTCTCCGCCGCCGACCCGTATCTCCTCGAGCTCGCTAGGTGGTCGCCCTGCCTGTCGAGGATCCTCCCCTCCTCCAATGCGATCCTCCCGAGGCAGTAGTCGCTTCTGATATCCGAGGCCTGAGCCAGGCTGACTAGAAGGTTCCTCTCCTCCTCGTCTTGGATTGTGCCCAACTTGATCTCGATGGACGCCTTAGCCTCCTCGAAGAGGCCGGTGGTCTGCTGGAAGAGGTCCCTGGCCTCTTCGGTCTGCTCCTCTCTGCTGAGGTCTTCCGCCTCCTCCAGCCGAGCCCACGCCTGATAGTTAGGGGCTAGATAGCTCCATCGCTCGGTAGACTTGTGGAGCTCCGCCGTCTTCTCGTAGTGCTCCCTCGCCTCCCCGTATCGTTTCTCTGCATGGTGCTGCTTTGCCTTCTCGAACTCGCTCCACGCCCTCATGTAGGACGCGTATTCACTATAGAACTCCTTCAGCTGCGGGATCTTCTCGGCAGCCTTTCCATAGTTCTCTGAGGCGCGCTCGAAGCTCTCGGCGGCTCCCACGTGTTCTCCTAGAGTGGCTTGCGCCTTGGCGATTTCCCAGTACGACTCGGCCATCCGGGAGATCCAGCCTGCCCTGCTGGCTGACTCGATCGATTTACGTGAGGTCTCAATTGATCTTCTCAGGTGCCCCGGATCGTTTGTGAGTTCATATAGATGCTCTAAGATATTGACGTAGCGCATCTCCGCATCATGGATCCTAGCATGACCACCATATCCTATGTAATGCATCACTTTGTAAAGTAATTCAAGACATTTCTCCTTGGCCAACGCAGCTTCTTCAAGAAGACCCCTTTTTCCATCGAGATCAGGCTCTATTTCAGCGAGTTCCGCCTTTATTCTTGAGAGATAAGCGAAACGTATCCCTCTATTCCAATAATCGAAGGGCGTTAATCGTTCTCCAGTCGCGATGTGTCTTTCCCTGTATTTCAGAGCCTTTTCCAGCAGGCTTCTTCTCTCATCGATGTTCGGCTCCAATCGTGCTCGAACTATGAGTGCCTTGGATAAAGCGTGCTGCACCCATCCTAAACGAGTACCAGAATCCTCAGCCACCTTCAAAGCCTCTGTACCGGCTTCCAAGGATTTATCTAGATACTCTATTTTTTTTATTGGGTTGGTTTCCCAAGAAGCTAGATTCAAATAATACTCTATGTAACCACCAGGGGGCCTCGTCACGCCTGCTTCGTAGCCGTAGAAGGACATTATGGATAAATATTTCATTGCCTTTTCGTAGAATTCCATCGCCTTCTCTGCTAGATCCCTTCGTTGGTCGGGGTCCTCGGATCTGATGGCCTTCCACATAACAGCATTGTTCAAATTACTTGGCCCTATTCCCTTCAGGAAGATGTCCCGCGTCTTCTCGCCGTACTCCACAGCATTCTCATAAAATGGTTTCCGCTCTTCTAGAGTAATCATTCCGGGCCAAAGGTTAGATAGCCCGATTATGTAATCGTCTCCAACCTTCTCAGAAAGTTCAACAACCTTGAGCATGTGCTCATAAACTTTTTTACCACATTGCTCTTGCTCCTTTGGATCTTCCACGATGAAATATCCATACACACTCAAGCAGCTGGCCAAAGCAAGGCGGGCTTTAGCCATCTCTCGTGGATCTCCGAGCTCAGAGAGAGACTCAACAGCCTTCTCTCCCCACCGTATTCCATCTTCGACTACCTGACACATTCGCGCACGACTCTGGTCCAGCGTATCGCTATCATATTCAGTAACATGAGCATACCGAAGTTCGAATTCAAGCCATAGCCTGTGCCAAAAAATCAGCGGAAGACCATTGTATGTCCTGCAATACTCTAGCCTTTCCCCCGCATCCTGGAAGGCAGTCAAGGCATCCCTCTCCAGCTCCAAGCCCTCGTCCAGAAGCCTCAGCTTCTCAGACAGATTAGGCTCGATCCAGTGTTCGAGGTACCTGGCTATGGCCCCGCAGCGGAGCGCCCGACCGACTTTCCCCTCGTCCGCGGTCATTTCGTAGAGCCCGCGGGCCACCTCATAGGCCTCGATTCCCCGTTGCAACCTTTCTAGGAATACCTCTCTGCTCTCCGCCTGGAATGCAGCCCTGTGTAGCGAATGTCCTATCTTCTCCTGGACCTCACCCCGCCTGAAGTGATCCCCTTCATCAACTCCGCTCAGGACCTGCCTGTAGAGGTCCGAGGTCTGCAACCACTCGTACTCCTTCTCCAAAGCAGAAGCCCTGCCCAGAACCCCCTCAACACCCGCCCCCTCAGACAAGGGACCACCATTTCATTTAGATGACACTCACAATTTAAAAGGAGCTTGGCAACCCCGATTCTCCAGATCCCGTGAATTATATCCACGCAGGAGCGATGTCGAGAGAGATCCAGACGCTGGTTAAAGGTTTTATATTGGACGCGTGATAAATATCTCGGTTTTACCATGGCCAGGAAGATCTACGGGAAGATCCAGGTCGAGGGGGGCATCCCCCCCGACACCCAGATGAGGGTCATCGCCTGGGATGCGGATATCGACGAAGACGACCACATGGGCATCGCCCAAGTGGAGTCGGACGGATCCTACTCCCTGGAGTACAAGGACGCGAAGTGGGACTGGTCCCCCACCAAGGCGGTCTCCCAGTGGAGGCCCGACATCTACGTGGTGGTCGCGTGGCTCGACGAGCGCACAGATGCGTGGCAGCAGCTGGCCAAGTCGAAGGTCTACTCGGATCAGGACGTTCGCGAGGACCGCGAGATCGACCTCGCCGTCGACCTCCCCTTTACCAACACCAGCACCATATATGGCTGGGTGAAGGACGGAGAGGGGGGGCCCCTGAAGGGGCTGACCGTGACCGCCTGGGACGAGAGACCTGGGAGGATGGCGGAGGCGGCTCCCCCGGCCGCCCAGGAGGAATCCGGAGATCAGGAGCCCACGGACTTCCTCGGGAGCGCGGTCACCAACGAAGAGGGGCACTACAGGATCAGGTACGCCTCGAGCAGGTTCGCGTTGACCCTGGACCGGCTGATGAGGGAGGGCATCGAGG
The DNA here is from genome assembly GCA_030601645.1 of Candidatus Bathyarchaeota archaeon. Next base: position 3,703 of record JAUWBQ010000168.1, read on the forward strand.
CCTACCGCCGCCCGGACATATTCATCAAGGTCCTCAGGGGAGAAGGGTCTGGCGTCCTCTACCGCTCGCCCACCATCCAGAACGTCATCAGCATCACGGGCTGCAGGATCGACGCAAGGCTCACCTAGCCCGAAGAAGCCCAGTTTCAGGGCTATTTCTTGGGCTTCGCCCTGATCGTGAACATGCACCTGCGGGGCTTCTGCTTCGTCAGGCCGATCTCCCAGTCGAAGCCCAGCTTCTCCCCCATCTTCGGTATCACTATCCTGC
>JAUWBQ010000224.1 GCA_030601645.1 Candidatus Bathyarchaeota archaeon
CTGAAGACCGAGAGCCTAGAACCTCCAGCCCTCAATGTGGGGGATCGACTCGTGTTCAGGAAACCAGGTTAGACTCTTTTTCGGGAACCAGGAGGAGGTTCACCCCCGCCACCAGGAAGAGCAGGGCTGATAGGGCGGTCCACCCTGCCCAGTATGAGGCGGTCGTATCTCTGACGTAGCCTAGGAAGAGGGGGAGGACCAGGGCCCCGAAGCTGGCGAAGGTGTTCTGGAGGCCCGAGACCTTCCCCGCCCTCTCGACGCCGTAGAGCCGGGGGATGACGGCGAAGCTGGGGCTCCTGACGAAGTTGATGAACCAGCCTATGGCGATGATGGCCCCGTAGAGGGCGGCTCCTCCTTTGACGAGGGTGAGGGAAAAGGCGCTCAGCCCCAGGAGGGCGAAGCTCGCCGCTAGAACCCCCCGCTCCCCGAACCTGTCAGAGAAGACGCCCCCCATGGGGTTTGAGACCATCCCCGACAGGTTGAAGAGGGAGAAGGCGGCCCCCGCGGCCACCAGGCCGAGGCCGAACTCCTCCTGGAGGAGGAGGGGGAGCCAGGCGATGAAGGCGTAGTTGGAGCCCAGCCTCACCATCTGGACGAGGGCCAGGGCCCAGAAGCTCCTGGTCAAGGCGAGCTCGCCGATGTCCTGGAGGAGCGAGGGGCTGGACGCCTGCCCGGGCTTGTCCCTGAGGGCGATGTAGATCGTCGCCGAGGATGCGACGCCCAGGAGGCCGAAGACCATGATGGCGGTCCTCCACCCAAGCTGCGTGGCGGCGTAGGGGGCCAGCCAGCTCGCTGAGACGAGGCCGAAGCTCCCCCCGATGCTCAGTATCCCCAGGGCGGTGCCCCGGCTCTCCGCCGGGAACCAGCCTGAGACCAGCCTCACAGCGGGGACGAAGACCCCGGCCCCCAGGAGGCCCGAGAGGAACCTGGTCCCGGCGGCGTGCCAGAAGACCGCGGCCCTTCCGAAGAGGAGGGTGGCGCATGCGATGCCCAGGATACTGGAGGCCATAATCTTCCTGCTCCCGTGCCTGTCGGCCAGGAGGCCCCAGGGGATCTGGCCCATGGTGTAGCCGGCGAAGTAGGCGGACATCAGGGCCCCGCTCATCGTATAGCTGAGGGCGAGGTCCTCCTTGATCAGGGCCATCACCACAGAGTAGGAGGAGTTCAGGATGTTCAGGAAGAAGAAGGCGAGGAAGCCGCCGGCGAGGATCCTGGTGTTACCCCTCAGGGTTTTCCACGAGCCTCCCGAATCCATTCCCCCTTCACCCCGAAACCTCGATCGCCTCGGCAATATCTCGTCACGGGGGGAGGCCCCTAGATAAGGTTTATTGCATCGAGTCCTCCATTGAGCCATGTTGATGGTATGAAGTGTCTGGCAATACAGTCAAGCCCCAACGTGGACGGCCTCACCGCCGGCAGCGCCCAGGCCGTTCTCGACGGCTTCGAGGCAGAGGGGGGAGAGGTGGAGCTCATCCACCTGAACCAGATGGATGTAAAGCACTGCATCGCCTGCGAGAAGGGCTGGGGCACGTGCAGGAACGGGGAATGCATCCACGATGACGACTTTGAGACGCTCAGGCAGAAGATGGGGGAGGCGGACGCCCTCGTCTTCGCGACCCCCGTCTACTGGCACGACCTGAGCGAGTCCGCGAAGCGCTTCCTCGACCGCCTGCGCAGGACGGAGACTTTCAGCGGAAGGGGCACCCTCGTCACGACTAGGGTCATCGGGATCGCCGCGGCCGGGGGGAGCGGGAACGGCGCCGCCCGGGCCCTCTACAACCTGGAGGACTACTTCAAGAGGGTGGGCCTCGAGATCGTAGACTTGGTCACATTGACCCGGTTCTCAAGGGACCACAAGCTCCCCATGCTCGAGCAGGCGGGGAGGCGTCTCGCCCAGGGGGCACCCGGCGTGAAAACCCGTTGAACCTCCCTTTTTCTCTACCCTTGAGCGCTGAGAACTTATACCCGTGTTACTTCACCGTGTGGTAGCCTGCTGCGGTCCAGGCCGTGATCCCCTTGTTCATGTGGAATATCTTTGCGTAGCCGTTCTCCTTGAGGATCCCCACGGCGGTGCCGCTCCGGTTTCCAGTCCTGCAGTAGACCAGCGTCTCATCGTCCTTCTCCAGCTCCCCCAGGCGGCCCTCCAACTCGTTGACCGGGATGTTCACCGCGCCCTCGATGTGGCCGTCTCTGAACTCGCCGTCGGTCCGCACGTCCAGGATCACCATGGAAGGCTTCTCCTGGATGAGCTCCCTGGCCCGCTCCACGGTCACGTCCCCGTATTCTCCCTCTGTCTCCCCTGGCACCATGCACCAGTAGGCCGAGGCGGCGGCCATCAGGACCGCTCCGATCACGATCAGCAGGCGGGTGTTCAATGTCGGTCGCTCTAGGGGGCCTGAACGGCGGGTTATCAATCTAATGCATACAGGGCCGCTAGCGGTTGAGGCGGTCCAGTGACCGCCCTTACATCTTTTCAGCCCCTCGCCAGTTTGCAGGTGTCGAGGCCTCTCGGGAGCCATGCCTTTGACGGGTTTCGAGGCGATATCGGGTGATGATTTAATATAATAACTGCACAAGAGTAGTGAAAGGAGAATTGAATGATGATACCACCATTCGTAGGACAGGAGGGCGGGGGCCTGGATTGGCTCACGCTGCTCCTCCCCATACTCGTGTGCGTGATGTGCATGGGTCAATCCCGGGGAGGGAGTGCGCCCCAGAGGGGGAACGTGGAGACGGAGTCCTGGTACACGCCCCAGGGCATCGATGAGGCCTACGCTGCG
>JAUWBQ010000144.1 GCA_030601645.1 Candidatus Bathyarchaeota archaeon
CCTACAGGGACGAGGGCGTCGAGGTTGTGATCCGGAAGCCCGACCCCTTCGACCCCCCCTACCAGGTGAAGGCCATCTACACCGACGACGTCGCCCACGCCGCCGCCTACGGCCACATCATCCTCCGCATGTACGACTACATCCGCAAGGGAGAGGAAGTCCCCACGTTCCAGACCCTAGCGGAAGTCGGCTGCCCCGTCGTGGGCATGATCACCGGAAACGGCATGGTGGAGGGGGGACCGGTGGGCTGGCTCGACGAGAAGCACCTCATCATCGAGGTCCACTACCCGAGGGTGAACACCAGCGACCCCGGTGTAATGAGGGCAAACGAATCCGGCCACATGCAGTACGCCCGGATCGTCAAGCAGCAGGACCCAGAGGTGGACATCCGGATCAGCCCAGGCTACGGTACCCGGCAGGGAACCATCCACTACTCGATGATCGACAGACACACCTCCGTCGGCGACCCAAAGTACCTAGACCCCTACCTAGCGGCCTGGATGAGGGCCGAGATGGACTGGAACTTCATCGTGCCCCCAGACGATCTCATGAGCATTGACACCCGGGGCTTCAAGAAGGGCCCGGACACCGGCGTCGTCCTTGAGCCCATGAAGATCCTTGTGCCCACCGGGAGCCCGAAGAACACCAAGTGGCTGGAGAGCATCGGCGTCGAGGTGGTGGAGGTGGAGTGCTCCAGCCTGGTCCGGCCGAGGAACAGTGGCTCCATCCACTGCTGCGCCGGAAGCCTCATCAGGGACTCGGAGCCCGCCGACTAACCCTTTTTTCCTTTTATCTCAACCCCCGAAAAGCTCCTAAACCCAGCCGAGACCCTTAGAAACGATCGAGTTGAGGATCGGATACATTGGCCTCGGGAGAATGGGCCTTAGGATGGTCAGGAGAATCCTGAAAACCCACGAGGTTGTGGCCTTCGACATCAACCCGGGGAGCGTGGCCGAAGCCGCGGAGTTCGGGGCGGAGCCCGCCGCCTCCCTCAAGAACCTAGCGAGTAAATTACGATCACCACGCGTGGTCTGGGTGATGGTGCCCGCCGGGAAGCCCGTAGACTTGGTGATCGACGGCCTCGCGCCCCACCTAGACGAGGGGGACATCATCATCGACGGTGGGAACAGCCACTACCGAGATTCCGCTCAGAGGGCTGAGAGGCTGCTTGGGAAAGGCGTCCTTTATTTGGACGTCGGGACCTCCGGAGGCCTCGAGGGGGTGGAGAAGGGCGCCTCCCTGACCGTTGGTGGGGCCGAGGGAGCCTACGAGAGGATAATCCCTCTACTGGAGAGCGTTGCGAGGCCCGGGGGTTTCCTCCACTGTGGCCCGAGTGGTGCCGGCCATTACGTCAAGATGGTCCACAACGGCATCGAGTACGCCATGCTCCAGGCCCTCGGTGAGGGGTTCGAGATGCTGGAGTCTGGGCCTTACGAGTTCGATCTGGGAGCCGTGGCCGGGGTATGGAACACGGGGACGGTGATCAGGTCCTGGATGCTGGAGCTGGCCGGCAGGGCCTTCGAAGAGGACCCGAGGCTAGACGCCCTGAGGGGAGAGGTGGGCGGAGACGAGACGGGTCGGTGGATGGTGGAGACCGCCATGGAGCAGGGTGTGCCGACCCCAGTGATAGCCCTCTCTCTCGTTATGAGGTACAGGTCAAGGCAGGAGGACACCTTCGCCGGGAAGGTGGTGGCAGCGATCAGGAGGGAGTTCGGGGGCCACCCAGTTAAGGCCTCCGAGTAGGCGCCGGGGATCCAGATGAGAGTCCTGATAGTGCAGAACGACGAGACGGAGACCCTCGGCCTCTACGAGAGGCACCTCTCGGAAAATGGGGTCGAGCACGAGGTCTTCCATGCCTACGATATCGGCTCGGACGATTCCTTCCCATCTACCAGGGACTACGACGCCTTCATCATCGGCCCCACCCCCCTCTCTGCCAACTCTATTGATCAGCATGGGTTTCTCAGGAAGGAGTGGGGCTTCCTCGGGGAGGCCATCGAGAGCGGGAAGCCATGCCTTGGGGTCTGCTGTGGCGGTCAGATGCTCGCCAGACGATTGGGAGCGAAGGTGAGGAGGAGCCCCGAGGAGGAGGTCGGGGGCTACGAGGTGAGGCTCACCGAGAAGGGGAAGGCGGATCCCCTGTTCTCCGGCTTCCCTCTGGAGTTCCCCGTCTTCCACTGGCACAGCGACATGTTCGAGGTTCCAAAAGGCGGCAGACTCCTCGTGGAGGGAGACTCGTGTCCCATACAGGCCTTCGGGTGGAAGAACGTGAGGGGGATCGTATTCCACCTTGAGATTGACGGCTCAGAGGCGGGGCGCTGGGCCGACGCATACCCGGCCGAGCTAGACGCGGTGGGGAAGACGAGGGAGCAGGTCATACGCGAGTGCCGGGAGAGGGAGCCGGAGATGAGGGAGCTGGCCTATCGGCTGATGAACAACTTCCTGCGACTTGGAATAGTTTGAAGTTCAGCGTTCATTCTCACAAGTCTATTCCCCGGGGAGGCGAGCATCCCATGCGCACGACACATGGAATCCAAGATGGGAGAAGAAAAGACGAGCTACCCCCTGATCTCGGAGACACCCGCATGGAGAACTTCAGGTTCTACATGGTGCCATCGGCTGGGACCAGGATCCCCGTGGAGTTCACCGTGGACGAGTCTGGGAAGGTTGACTTGTACTTTTAGAGGAACCAGTACCAAAGGATCGGAGATTGAGCGAGGACCGTGGGCTGAAACAATCCTTATAAATTTTTAGTGCTACTCTATTCGGTGCCTGTATTGGACGAAACCGGATTTCTGAACAGGGATGTAATCAGCATCAAAGACTTCTCTAGGGAGGAGCTTGACCTCATCTTCAAAACCGCCATGGACGTCGAAGAGAACCCCGGGAGGTATTATGGCTCGCACCCGGACAAGAGGGTGGCCCTCCTTTTCCTCGAACCATCGACGAGGACCTTCGGGAGCTTCAACACCTCAGCCGAGAACCTGGGCTGCAAGATCCTCTCGAACCGCAGCCCTGAGGTGACCTCCATGGCCAAGGGGGAGACCCTCCACGACACGATCAAGATGATCGAGGGCTACGACACGGACTGCATTGTAATCAGGGACAGGCACATGGGCTCGGCCCGCTTCGCCTCCGAGGTCACGGAGCTGCCCGTCGTCAATGGGGGCAGCGGCAGCCAGGAGCATCCCACCCAGGCTATGCTCGACCTCTACACGATCCTGAAGAGGAGGGGGGGGATCGATGGCATCCGGATAGGCTTGACGGGAGACCTCAGGTACGGGAGGACCTGCTCCTCCCTGAGCTACGGCCTGGTGAACTACGATGATGTCGAGCTGTTCTTCGTCGCCCCGGGGATCCTCCAGGTTAGGAGGGAGGTCGAGATCTACCTCCAGCAGAGGGGGGTGCCCTACATCAAGTCCGAGAGCCTGGGTGAGGTCATCGGAGACCTCGACGTCCTGTACGTGACGAGGGTGCAGAAGGAGAGGTTCCCCGACCCGACGGACTATGAGAGGGTGAAAGGCTCCTACGTCGTGGATCTACAGGTTCTTGGCAAGGCCAGGGAGGAACTGGGGGTCATGCACCCGCTCCCGAGGATCGACGAGCTCCACGCCGATGTCGACAAGACGAGCCATGCCTGGTACTTCGAGCAGGCCGCCAACGGAGTCCCGGTCAGGACGGCCCTGCTGCACCTCGTGCTGGGGGGATAGGATGAAGAACCAGCTGCTAGTCAGAAAGATCGACCACGGCACCGTGATAGACCACATCCCGGCATGGAGGGCCGAGATGGTCATGAGGCTGCTGGACATAGAGGCGATTAGGGCGCAACCCGATGTCTCCCTGGTCTCCCTCAACAACGTCCCGAGCGGGAAGCTCGGGAGGAAGGACATCATCAAGCTCACCCACTACCACCTAGACGAGGGGGACGCGGATCTGGTCTACCTCGTCTTCCCCACGGTGAGCATCAACTACATAGAGGGCTGGGAGCCCAGGAAGTACAAGCCGAAGATCCCAGAGAGGGTCTCCGGGAGGCTGAGATGCCCCGAGGTGAGATGCATCACAAACGCCGAGAGGGAGCCTGTCGTGGCCCGCTTCTCGGTCCTCCCCGAGTTCAACGTCCTCCAGTGCGAGTACTGCGACTCCCTTATAGACTTCGAGAAGATGCCAGACTACGTGATAGGGGAGTAGCCCCCCACAGACAAACCGGGGAGAGGCAGGAGCCCCTTTCCTGGAGCCCTGTTCGCCCCCTCGTAGGGGCTCATTTTCACAGGCCTCCCTCCCCCCATGGGGTGCGTACGCCTTAAGAGGGCTCGGGACGCGCGTCCTCCCGCATCGCCATGGATTCTTCACAGACCCAAAGGGCCAAGGCTGGACCCCCCTTCGAGAGCGCCCTGGCCCTCCTCCAGAGGAGGGGAGACTCCCGGCCCCTCGGTACTGGCAGCCCAGAGCTGGACCGCCTCACCGGCGGCCTGGAGCCGGGCCTCTTCTATCTCTTCTACGGGGACGAGGACTGCGAGCTCCCGGACGCGCTCCTCCACCGGCTCCTCGTCGAGGCCGTGAAGGAGGAGGGAGCGAGGGCCGCCTACCTCCTATGCGGCAACTACCGCAGGTCCAGGACGACGATGGACCCCGAGCTCGTCCTCTCCCACATCGAGGAGGCGGGCCTGGACGCCGCCGACGCCCTCTCCAGGATCCACATCGTCTGCGCCTTCTCCGAGCGCCACCTGATCCGGGCCCCCGGCCTCGTCGAGGAGCTCCTAGAGGGCTACGATGGGTTCACCCTCGTCGCCGTCCAGCAGATAGCCAAGATATTCTACGGGAGGCGGGCCGTCAGGTTCGAGGAGC
>JAUWBQ010000073.1 GCA_030601645.1 Candidatus Bathyarchaeota archaeon
ATGGTCTCGGGCACGGCCTCCAAGAACCCCAGGACATCGCCGTACAGCGGATGGGCGTGGTCGAAACCCCCGAGGAGATTTCCGGGAGTGAAGACCATCCCCTCCGGGTATTCGAATGAGAGGCCGAACCTGGAGTACCTCAGGAATGACGTGGGGTACTCCCAAGAGGGCGGCGGCGCGCGCGACGTATACCACCAATAGCCTCCCCCGGCCACTATCACAACAACGGCAATAATGATGACGGTTTGTTGGGTTGTCAAAGCGGAGCGAGTGGTCCTTCTCATAGGTTCAAACCCGCCTCTTAGGAACTGAGTAATCCTAATAAAAACTCCTCAAGCCGGATGCTGACAATGTAATATCAAACTTTACGAGCATCTAAGGAACTCATGGGTCATCCGAGACTCGTTGCCAGAACTTGCCGGGGTCATCTCTTGTGGCGCTTGATGCGGGCTCTCTCCTGCTCCTTCCGCCTGTAGGCGAACTTCCTGGAGCCCTGGATCCTCGCCCTCCTGAACTCCCTGCCGTCGTATTCCTCCCGGAAATCTCCTATCCTTCTGTAGAACTGGGGGTAGCCTATCTCGTCGGAGGAGAGTTGTGTGACCAGCTCGTTGAGCTGTTGTTTCACGCCTTCCTTGATCGTTTCGTCGAAAACCTTGGAGTACGTCTCATATGCCGCTAGAAACTTGAAATCGGTGCTGTCGAATGTGAGCTTGGTGATTGACTCTTCTTCCGTCGCCACTATGCGTCCTCACCCTATAGGAATGGACTACCGATATAAATCCTAGGATTGACCGGATGAGGAATTTTAAGTAAATGTTAGGACATGATGCCTTCGAAGGAACATGGATTTTGATGTTATCATCCGGGACGGCAAGATCGTAGACGGCACCTGCAACCCCTGGTACAGGGCGGATGTAGGCGTCAAGGACGGGAGGATAGTGAGGATAAGCCCGACTCCTCTAGAGGGAGCGGACAGGATCGTGGACGCGTCGGGGCTGCTCGTCTGCCCCGGCTTCGTCAACCTCCACTCCCACTCGGACTCGACCCTCCTCTCCCACAACAACGCCGAGAACTGCCTCGCCATGGGCCTCGTCACGGAGCTGGTGGGGAGCTGCGGCTCCTCTGTTGCGCCCATAACCGAGGAGTACAGGGAGAACCTTGAGTCCTGGGGCCTGATGGAGGAGGAAGTGGACTGGCTCACCCTGGCGGAGTGGCGGTCCAAGCTGGAGGAGAAGGGGATCGGCGTCAACGTCGCTCCCCTGGTGGGCCACGGCACGGTCAGGGGGTGCGTCATGGGCGTCGAGGGGGAGGGCGGCGAGAAGATAGTCCCCTCGGACGAGGAGATGGAGGGGATGCGGGCCATGCTAGGGTCGGCCATGGAGGAGGGGGCCTTCGGCCTGAGCACGGGCCTCACGTATGCTCCCGGAAGGAACGCCCTCACAGGCGAGATCGTGGAGCTGGCCAGAGTGGTCGCGGGCCACGGCGGCCTCTACAGCTCCCACATGCGGTGCGAGGGGGACCGCCTCATCGAGGCGACGAGGGAGTTCTTGGAGATCTGCGAGAGGGCGGGGGTGAGGGGGACCATCTCCCACCACAAGGCCATGGGCAGGAACAACTTCGGCAAGGTCTATGAGACCCTCCGCATGGTGGAGAGGGCAAGGGCGCGGGGCGTCGACGCCGTCGTGGACCAGTACCCCTGGCGCCACGGCGGGGTCACCAAGAGCCTCGGGGGCTATTTCAAGAGGGAGTTCCCTGACGGGCCCTCCATCAGGACCCGTGAGGAGCTCGTGGAGAAGCTGAGGGACCCGGAGGAGTGGGGGAAGCTCAAGGCGGCCGTCACGGCCATGCGGGACAGAGAGCTGGAGATGCACGAGGAGAGGAGGAAGGAGATGGAGGCCAGGGGAGGGTGGACGACGACCCCCTTCTTCGTGTCCACCAGCGGTGTGATCCTCCACTCCAGGAGCCACCCGGAGCTGGAGGGCGAGACCTTCCAGGAGGTCGCGGAGGCCCTTGGCGAGGACGACTTCCTGGACGGCGTCCGGAAGCTCCTGATGGCGGACGAGGGGTACACTGTATCTGGCAACTACCCCTACAGCGAGGACGACATAGTCGCCATAATGAGGTACCCCTGGACGACGGTCTCCACCGACCAGTACGCCTTCGACGCCTCCAAGATCGGCCTCCAGGCGGCGGCCGACGCCCTCGCCACGCAACACCCCAGGGGCTGGGGGACCTACCCGAAGATCCTGGGCGAGTACGTACGGGAGAGGGGAGTGTTATCCCTGGAGGAGGCGATCAGGAAGATGACGAGCCTACCCGCGATGTTCCTCGGCCTCCAGGACCGGGGCCTCGTCAGGGAGGGCTTCTGGGCGGACCTCGTGGTCTTTGACCCGGCGACCGTGGCCAGCGGGGCGACCTACGGCGATCCATACGGGGGACCAGAAGGGATCGATTATGTCCTGGTGAACGGGGCGCTGGCGGTGGACCGGGGCGAGCTGACGGGGGTCCTCGCCGGGAAGGTGCTTGAGCATCGCGCTTAGCTTTGCTCTCTTCCTGTTCGCGACCACGAGGTGGTACATCTTCATGCCCCACACGGTGGCGAACACGTCGTAGGTCCCGGTGTTCATCGGTCTCACCCGCCCTTTTGAGACGGGCAGGCCGATATATCCGCACCGCAAGACCGATGTTGGGAGGGGAGAAACGATCTTGGGGACTTGGGATCGATTATGGGGGCTCCGAGTCCTCTTGGTGTTTAGAGTCTGTCAATATTACTGAGGGTTTCTTGGAACATCTCTGGGAAGACATTCTTGGTGGATTTGCCTGACCCCGATCCATGCGGGCTTTGTGCCCCTCGTAGGTGAGAAAAAAAAGCTTCCGGGTGGGTCTAACTATCTAACTGCCTTAATGAGATGGTCAGCCTCAGCGCTCATGCAAAAAGCTATTACAATCTCCGATGCTGATACCAAAACAGGTCGTGAACGTGGAGCACCTCTGCAACATCTTCTTCGAGCTGTCAAACGAGGACAGACTAGAGATCCTGTTCAAGCTCCAAGAGGACCACATGAAGGTGACAATGCTATCCCGAGAGCTCGAGATAACGACCCAGGAGTGCAGCAGGCACATCGCCAGATTGTCTGAGGCTAAACTGGTCGAGAAAGACCCTGAGGGGTTCTTCAATCTCACCCAGTACGGCAGGGCCTCGTTGAAGCTGATCCCCAGCTGGAGGTTCATCTCGGAGCACAGCTACTACTTCAACACCCACTCCCTGGAGAAGATCCCATCCGAGTTTGTCTGCCGCATCGGCGAGCTACGGAAGAGCGAACCCACGGAGAACGTCATGGTCACCTTCCACATCGTGGAGTCCCTCATAAAGAACGCTGAAGAATACGTCTGGTTGATGAACGACCAGTATCTCCTCAACACCCTGCCCCTGCTGAGAGAGAGGCTGGAGAAGGGGGTGACGGTCAGAACCTTTGAGCCTCAAACCATGGAGCCCAAGAGGATCCTCGATCCCATGCGCCCCCACTACATCGACGAGGACGATGAGATCTTCTTCATGAAGGTCTGGGAGAGCGGCCAGGTCTCAACAAGGTTCTCAGATGACATCGAGGCCTTCCTATACGTCTCGGAGAAGGAGGCCGTCATCGCGTTTCCCCTCAGCGACGGCAGCTTCGACTATCTGGGCTTCTACTCAAAGGAACCGTCCATGCGTAGGTTTTGTCGCGACCTGTTCGACTCCTGCTGGGAGAAGGGGGTGCCGCTGACCCGAGAGAGGGGCATGAGGGTATTGGAGCTCAGGAAGAAATACTATCAAGAAAGAAAAACCAACGAGTAAAATCGCTCACGTACTTTTACCGCGCGACGGCTCGGGGAGCCCAAGGCGGCCCAAAATGCGCGCGCGCATCCGGGGCCTCTAAGGGGAGCAGAGGCTTCTCGACCGGGAGAACTAAACTGGGTAAACGTCTCAAGCGCGCGAACCCCGACACCGACTGTCCCCACACATGGGGGAGGGGGGGGGGTCATGCATCGGAACCTGAAAAAGCCCCTAACACACGAAAGGAACCATAAAATCACTCCTCTCCGATCCGATTCAGCACAAAAACGTGCTCCTAAGCAACGAATTCCTACGCAATAACATAGGGGGGAGGGGGGGGTCACGCATCTGAGCGCGAAAACATCGCCCCACAGCGAAAGGAACCGGAAAACGCCCCCGTTCACGATCGATTCATGTCAAAAGGGGTACTAATGCAATACAAAAACGCTATCTTAAGCCACAAGGAAGACCCCCAAAACCCGCAGCAGCAATCCGCACACCCAACGGGTTAAAGTTAAATCCGAGATAAGAATGGTAGATCAGACCGATATGTCAAAGGAACAACTCAAGAAACGAGTCCTGGAAGCCATAGACAAACGCGCCGCCGAGATCATAGAGATCGGCGACACAATCTGGAAGAACCCAGAACTCGGATACAAAGAGTTCAAGACAGCGAAACTCGTCGAATCCAAATACGAGGAGAACGGTTGGACCTACAAGAACAAGATAGCCATCACAGGCTCCAAGGCCTACCTCAAGAAACCCGGACCAAAACCCGCCATAGGCCTCATCGGAGAGCTCGACAGCGTACGCTGCCCAGAGCACCCCGAGGCCGACCCCATCACGGGCGCCGTCCACGCCTGCGGCCACAACGCACAGATCGCCGCCATGCTCGGCGCAGGCTTCGGCCTCACCGACAGCGGCGTCCTAGACGAGCTCGAAGGCAACGTCGTCATGGTCACCGTCCCCGCAGAGGAGTACCTGGAGATCGACTACAGGAACAACCTCAAGGAGAAGGGAGAACTGGAATTCCTGGGCGGAAAACAGGAGTTCATCCACGTAGGAGAGCTCGCCGACATCGACATCAGCATCGGCACCCACTCCAGCACAGACCTCGAGGACAAGCTCCGAGTGGGAGGATCCAACAACGGATTCGTCGGCAAGCTCGTCCGCTACATAGGCCTGGAAGCCCACGCAGGAGGCGCCCCCGACAAGGGCATCAACGCCCTCAACGCCGCCATGCTGGGCATCATGGGAATCCACGCCCAGAGGGAGACATTCAAAGAAGAGGACACCATCCGCGTCCACCCCATCATCACCAAGGGCGGCGAGATCGTCAACAACGTCCCCGCCGACGTCCGGATAGAATCCTACGTCAGGGGCAAAACCGTGGACGCCATCATCGACGCCAACAAGAAGGTCAACCGCGCCCTAAAAGCCGGAGCCATGGCCGTAGGCGCCGAGGTGGAGATCAACGACCTCCCAGGCTACATGCCCTACACCCACCACCCCGAACTCGACAACATCCTCAGAAAGAACTGCGCAGCCGTCGTCGGCGAGGACAAAGTAGAGGAAGGCGAGCACAGCACAGGCTCCACCGACATGGGGGACATCTCCTGCATCATGCCCACCAGCAGCATCGGCATGGGAGGAGTCACAGGCCAAGGCCACGGCCGCACCTACCAGATCGTCGACAAGGAGCTGGAGTACGTCACCCCCGCCAAGGTCCTGGCCCTCGCCTGCATCGACCTCCTATACGACAACGCCAGAAAAGCCAAGGAGATCATCGACTCCTACGAGCCCAGCATACCCCCCGAGGAGTACACCCAGTTCATGCGCAAGATGGTCGAATAGATCCCCCTTTTTTCCATACCCCAAACCCAGATGGATAAAATTCACCCCAGATCCATAGCTGCGGTCCTGACCTCCCATGCAGATCCCAACTCGATACTACCACCCCCATGGCCTTTATATCTAGTAAAGGTAAATACCAGACCCAGAGAACAACCCCCGCCGCCCCGAGACAAGACTCGTATCCCCCGGCGGCGAGGGAGGTCCTCCATGGGTCTAACCACCCATCCCCCCCCATTACTCCACAAACACCATGACCCGAGTCACCACCAGGGATCGACGGGCTCCTTCCCGAAGCCCAACACCCCCCTCACACCACCCAGCCACCCCCAGGAGACCCTCCTCCCCGTACGGGCCGACGATCAGCTGCATGCCGACCGGCAGACCCCCCGGCGTCAGTCCACACGGCACGGAAACTGACGCGCGCCCAGTCAGACTTTGGTTCTCGCCACGCCAGTATACGTCGACGGCATGACAGGCCCCCTGAAAACCTTCCTAGATCGCTTGGTGCCACTACTGGAAGGCCGAATCGAGATAAGAGATGACCACTGCCGGCACCCCTTGCGTGAAGGCGTCAAGGCTGGGAAGCTCGTACTGGTTTCTGCCTCCGGATTCACCGAGATGGACAACTTCGACCCCCTTGTGGCTCACGTCAAAGCAGCGTGTAGGAACATGGGGAGAGAGTTTGCCGGAGCGATCCTTCGACCCTACGGTTGGTTCTTCAACTGGCTCCTGAGGAAAGGATACCCCGTGGACTCTGTCCTTCAAGCCATAAGGTCCGCAGGTGTAAACCTAGTAGAGAAAGGCAGCATACCCGATGACCTGCTGAAGGAGATCAGCCGGGACTTGGTCACACGAGAAGAGGTCCTTGAACCCTACAACTCATACTACGATAAAATCGAATGAGACCCCGCGCGTGCCCAAGCAGATGAACGCGCTCTTTCATTTCTCCCAGAGACAGACGCCATTCTTGTTGAACTGGCAGACTTCCCGGCAGTATCTTTCCTCGGAGATGTTGTAAACCTGTTTATTCTCCTTTGCCCTCTCGCAATCCTTGGCTTGGATCTCTAAATCTCGCTTCCCCATCTCTTCAACATCTCCTCAAGGGTCTCCATAGGGGTCGCGCGCGACGGGCCACACGGCAGACCTTCCATACGAGCCGTTTACCAACCGCTGTGCACACTCCTGAAGGCGGCGATAAACTAGGAGGCCCATCATCAATTCTCCCTGTCCCACCCAATCCTTATTTTCCATGTTGAAAAACAATAGTACAAACATAGATGTTCAATATTCAAAATATAAATGACGGTGGTGCTCCCGCCGGGATTTGAACCCGGGATCTCGGGCTCGAGAGGCCCGCATCCTTGGCCGAACTAGACGACGGGAGCACAGGCTATACACACTACCCCGAAGCCAGAATAAAAATATTCCAGTAATAAAGAGATCAGAGGTCGTCTCTCAGTTTCAGGATCTTTGCTATGTTGGCATCGTCGTCGATGACTGGCTCTATGACTCCGACCTTGGATGTGAACAACGTCGTAGTCCCAGGCCCATGCCCAGCCGTATAGCAGTCGCTGTGAGTTACGATGCTCACGCTCACCGAACCCCGTCTGTATATCCTACCGTAGCTATGATCGGCGTCGACGATGGCCACCAGGTCTCCCAGCCTGAGGTCCTCGAGGCCATACTCTTCGACGGTCTCCTCGCAGAACAAGTTGATGTCGTAATCCCCGGAACTCACGTGGTTCCTACCCAGCCCAGAGCCCATAATCGCTGCAGGTACTTTATGGGTGACTGGCAACTCTAGCTTGCCGTTTCTTATCTTCGGGTCGATGGCGTCTAGGAAGCCGGGGTCCATGTTGAACACCTTCACATCGGGGATGTCTAGAAGCTTGAGGCCGACGCCATAGGCCTTCACCATGACCTTATCTTCGATGATAAGTTTCTCCATGACCTCAGACTGGAAATCCGCCATCACGTGCTCAATGCCGCCGTGTTTACCCACGACGACCCCCTTCTCCCCCTTCGCGTCGCCCTCGACGGCGATGGCTTCGTTACCTATGCAGCTCAGGACGTTCAACGCCCGGCTCTGGGCTTGAGGCATCCTAGAGTCCGAAACCCTGTTCTCCAAGCTCACCCCTGGCTCCACATGGTCGGCCATCCAGCCTGTGGCGAGATCTCCCACACGAACATTATAAGTGATGCCGCCGACGCCGGGGAGAATAACCGGCTCCCCGTTCGCGGATACCTTATAAATGGATGACCCCACGACAGGGCTCACCACCTCTCCAATGACTGAGATCTTCACAAGCTTGTCCCGGTTGGTTTTCAACATTTCGAATCTATTCTGGTTGACATTATGATGG
>JAUWBQ010000100.1 GCA_030601645.1 Candidatus Bathyarchaeota archaeon
GAGCTCCAGTTGGAGGGGGACTACAGCAGGATCAAGAGCCGCCTCCTCGACTACCTGAAGCAGACGGCCATGGTCAACCCCTACGCGGACATCACCTTCGTGGATCCCGGTGGTCGCCTGTTCCGCTTCGAGAGGGGAACCGAGATGATGCCCCCCCTGCCCCAACCCGTGGACCCCCACCCCCACGGCATCGACGTGGAGAACTTCCGAAGGATGGTGACCATCACCAACTCGAGGAACATGAAGAACTTCATGATAGACCACTTCCAGGGAGTGGGCGTTAAGACGGCGGCAAATTTCCTTGATGCAGCTGGAATCAACCCCAGGGCCAAGCCGAGGACCCTCAAACCCGAAGACATAGTCAAGCTTGTCAGGACCGCCAAGGAGTACCCTAACTTCAAGCGGCCGGATCCGACCTGCCTCTCCCCTATAGGGGAAGAGCTCCTGGAGAATGGCATCCGGAAGGAGCTCGGCCTCACCGAAGACGACTTCCTCAAGGTTGTCACCCGGAAGCCCTCCACATACTTGGGGTTCCCCTTCATCGTGGAGGTAGCCATCGCCACAGGCAGTTCCATCAGGAGGCAGTTCAAGGGGGGGACCAACATAATCCGTTTCGCCAACAGGATCCCCCTCCTCTTCGATGAGTCCAGCGGCGTCATCTGGAAGGTTGTGAACAGGAACATCCACTGGGACACCTACAAGGTCACCTCGGACACGCCGATGATCGTGGTGGTCCACGTCTGCTCCACCAAGATCCCCTACAAGACCGTGGGCAAGGAGTATATGGCCGACCAACCCGAGGTCGAGAGGGAGATAACCAACGCCATCAGGACCGCCGCCCGCAGCCTGAGGCTCTACATCTCAAGGGGCGTGAGGCTCGCCAGGGAGAGACATAGGCTGGACATATTCGCCAAGTTCCTCCCCAAGATAGCCGAGTTTGCCGCCAAGCTCTCCGACAGGGAGGAGCTGCCCGACATAGCCCCTCTCCTCGCAGCGGTCAGCCAGACTATACCTGAAGTGGAGAAGAAGTTAAAGGAGGTGCCAGACATTGGCGGACAAAGTTCTTAAGGAAGCCGAGAGGCAGAGGGAAGCCAACGAGGCCAGCCTCTCCCAGCTGGGCAGCCTGATCTACGAGCAGATCCAGAACCGGGAGTTCCCCTGGATCATGATGCAGAGCAGGTCCGCCGACAACATCCTGTTCGACCAAGACCTGCGCCAGTTCATCCTGGGGGACAGGACGACCCGCCGCCACAGCCGGAACGTCAGGAACATCCGCCCCTTCACCCAGTTCCTCTGGACCGCCTGGTTCGCCCGGGAGCTCATCCGCCTCAGGAAGACCAGCACCCTCAGGGAGGTCTACTACTCTGCCAGGGGCCAGAGGGACATCGAGTTCAAGGGCCAGGATGAGTCGGACTACACCATCACCGACCTGGAAGTGGCGCTGAACAGGCCGAGGGAGGCCTTCAACATCTACCCCAAGGACCGGGGGGCCATCTTCGGCGACCTCACCATCGAGTACACATTCCCCCCGGCCTACGAGGGCCAGACGAAGAACCTGACGGACAACCCTGACGGCGCCCCCATAGGCCGCAGCCTCACCAGCTCCAAGTTCCTGGAGACCCCCGCGGACAAGGTCATCGTCATCGAGAAGGACGCCATGTTCTCCCGGTTCGTCGAGGAGAATGTCCACGAGAGGTTCAACGCCCTCCTAGTCCAGACGGAGGGGATCCCCAGCCGGTCCGCCCGGATGGTGATCCGGAGGCTCAACCAAGACCTGGGTCTACCGGTCTACATCTTCACGGACGGCGACCCGTGGGGCCTCCACATCGCCATGGTCATCATCTCGGGCTCCGCGGTGGCAGCCCACCTCAGGGGCCTCACAACCCCCGACGCCAAGTGGATCGGGGTCTGGGGCTCTGACGTCCAGAAGTACAAGCTGCCCACCGAGAACCTGACCGAGCAGGATCTGAAGAGGCTGAAGGAGATCAAGGCCGACCCCAGGTACGATGACGAGCTCTGGCAGCGGGAGATCGACATCTTCCTCAAGATGGGGAAGAAGGCGGAGCTGGAGGCCTTCAGCGCCCACGGCCTCACCTACATCGTGGACGAGTACCTCCCCGCCAAGCTGGAGAGCCTCTGATCCAACTCAATTTTATATGAGACCGCGGAAGAATAGAGGTGAACGCGTATGTCAGGGGGAGGGAATCTCACGCTCTCGAAGCTCGCCACCAACCTCTCAGGAGTCGTCCTCCTAGCCCTGGGGCTTGTGATCGCATACTTCTCAGCCCAAGCGGATGTGGGCCACGCCAGCCCACGCATATTCACTCCAATCGGGCTGATCGTCGCAGTCCTCGGCGGAATCCTGATACTCGCCTGGGAGGGATAGCCACGGGCAAGCCCAAGCTGAAGGGAGTCATCCTCGCCGGAGGCCAGGGGATCAGGTTCCGACCCCTCACCTATTACTTCCAGAAGTGCATGATCCCAGTGGGCGAGGAGCAGAGGCCAGTCCTCGAGTACATCATCCAGCTGTTTGCCCACCACGAGATAAGGGACCTGGTGCTCCTCGTGGGCTACAAGTTCCAGCAGGTGAAGAACTACTTCAACGACGGCAGCCGGTTCGGCGTCAATCTCCGCTACGTCCTCGACCACCCCCAGTTCAAGGGCAGCGCCAACGCCATCGTGAACGCCTACCGCAGAGGAGACATCTCGAGGGACGACTGCATCATAGTCTACTACGGGGACATCCTCTCGGACTTCGACCTGAGGGAGATGGTCGCACAGCACATGGGGTCTGAGGCGGCCGCGACGGTGGCCCTGGCCCACGGCTTCAAGGTCCGCGTCGGGACGGCGGACATCGAAGAAGGCTTCATAACCAAGTTCCACGAGAAGCCGGAGCTTGAGACCCCCGTCAGCATCGGGATCCTCGCCCTCAACGGGGCGGTGGTGGAGGAGATGAACAGGATGTACGAGGAGGGACACAGGGGCTCCTTCGACCTGATGGGAGACGTCATCCCGCACCTGATCGAGAAGGGCTTACCCGTAGGGGCCTACGTGAGCGACGCCTTCTGGTACGACCTCGGCTCCCTGGAGAGGTACGAGAGTTTCGAGAACGAGAAGCTGGTGGAGAGGCTGAGCTACCTGACCGGCAAGGACCGACCCTGACCCCACAAAAGGTTCTTATCAAGTTTCAGCATGCTTGATCAATGGCGGTAATGGATGAAAGCCCTCGTTTTGGCGGGGGGGTTCGGCACCCGGCTCAGGCCGTTGAGCTGCACCCGTCCCAAGATGTTGTTTCCCCTGGCTAACCAGACCCTCCTGGACTGGACCCTGAAGAACCTCTCCGAGGGAGGTGTGGACACTGTCGTCCTCGCCGTGAACTACATGGCCGAGGCGCTGGTACGCTATTTCGGCCCCACCAAGTTCGACCTCGGGATCATCTACTCACGGGAGGGCAGGCCCCTGGGCACCGGTGGGCCCATCAAGAAGGCGGAGGACCTGCTCGTTGACGATGAGCCGTTCCTGGTGTTGAACGGTGACGTGATCTCCGACATCGACTACCGCCGAATCGTCGAGTACCACAAATCCAAGGGGGCGGCCGCCACCATAGCCCTCATCAGGGTGCCCGACCCCAGCCGCTACGGCGCCGTGGAGATGGACACCGAGGGGCGGGTCCTCCGGTTCGTGGAGAAGCCCGAGAAGGGCGAGGCCCCCAGCAACCTGATCAACGCGGGGATCTACGTCTTCGAGAAAGAGGTTGTCGACTACATACCCGCAGAGAGGAAGGTCTCCACGGAGAAGGAGGTGTTCCCTATCCTCGCCAAGGAAGGGAAGCTGTACGGCTTCGAGATCCACGGGCTCTGGCTCGACATCGGCGTGCCCGAGGCCTATCTTCAGGCGAACGAGAGCATCTTGGAGAGACTAGACGGCCCTAGGAGAGGCGAGGACTGCGAGGTCCACAAGTCGGCGGAGGTCATGGCACCCTCATACCTTGGGGAGGGCGTTAGGATAGGTGCAAAATCCGTGGTCGGACCTAACACTTCGATCTCGGATCACGTCCATATTGGCGAAGGCTGCAGGGTCGAGAACTCGGTAATCTTCGCGGGGGCAACCATCGGTGACTACTCGTCCGTGAGGAACGCGATCATCGGGGAGAACGCGACCCTGGAGCGGTGGGTAAAGGTCGAGTCAGGCAGCCTCATCGGGGATTACGCCACCATCTTGGATGGTGTCACCATCACCGAAGGCGTCACCATCTGCCCGTCGAAGACCGTGTCGGAGAGCATCCTCCAGCCCCGTCAGGTGATGTGATGGGGCGGCTCTTCGGGACCAACGGGGTCCGGGGGGTCGCCAACGAGGATCTGACGGTGGAGAAGATCACAAGGATTGCAGCAGCCGTGGGAGCCCACCTAGGGGGGGAGATCGCAGTCGGCAGGGACGGGAGGACCACCAGCCCCATGTTCAGGGACGCGGCCGTCAGCGGCCTCCTATCCGTGGGGTGTAACGTCCACGACGCCGGGATGCTGCCCACCCCCGCCCTCCAGCACTCCGTGAAGCACCACGGCCTGGACGGAGGGCTGATGATCACGGCGTCCCACAACCCGCCCGAGTTCAACGGCGTCAAGGTGATCGCCTCGGACGGGGTGGAGATCCCCAGGGAGCAGGAGGCCGAGATCGAGGAGCTCTACTTCAGCGGAGGCCCCGAACCCAGCCCCTGGGACCAGATAGGCACCATCGAGGCGTTGCCCGCCCTCGCGCCCTATATGGAGGCGGTGAGATCCCACGTCGACGGGGAGGCCATCAAGAGGGCGGGCTTGAAGATCGCCATCGACCCCGGGAACGGGGTGGCGGCCCTCACGGCCCCGGACATCGCCCGGGATCTAGGCTGCAATGTCTACACAGTGAACGTCAACGTGAACGGGAGGTTCCCCGGCCGGGAGTCCGAGCCGAGACCCGACAACCTCGACGACCTGAGGAGGCTCGTGAGGGCCTCGGGTGCAGATCTCGGCGTAGCCTTCGACGGCGACGGTGACCGCTCCATTTTCGTGGACGAGAGGGGGGAGATCCAATGGGGGGATCGGTCGGTCGCCCTGATCGCGAGGGACTTTTTGGCCAGGAACCCTGGGGAGAGGGTGGTCTCGGCCGTGAACTCGTCCAATGTCCTGGAGGACGTGGTCGCCGCCGCCGGCGGCAGCCTTGTTCGGACCCGGGTGGGGAGCGTGGTGATCTCCCGGGTCATGGTCGACCAGGGCATAATGTTCGGAGGGGAGGAGAACGGGGGCATCATGTACGGCCCCCACCTCCAGGTCCGGGACGGCTCGATGGCCATGGCCCTGATGCTCGAGATCGTGGCCAAGGCGGGCAGGCCCCTCTCAGAGCTCTTCTCGGAGCTGCCCCAGTACCACCAGATGAAGGGCAGAGTCCCCTGCCCGGAGGGGCTCAAGGAGGAGGCCCTGGAGGTCCTGCGGGGGTCGGTGGACGCTCCCGAGGTGGAGACTATCGACGGTGTCAAGCTGGGCTACCGGGATGGGAGCTGGGTCTTGTTCAGGCCCAGCGGCACCGAGGCGGTCTTCAGGATCTACGCCGAGGCGGGGAGTCCGGAGAGGGTGGCCGAGCTCGTCGACGAGCATAGGGCCCTGATAGCCTCCGTCATAGAATCGTTGGGCTAGGGGCGCATGGCCTCGGCCAGCTCTAGGAGCTTTCCGTAGGGGTCCGCGGCTTTTACGACCCCGCTGGCCACCAGCACCCCCTCCGCGCCCAGCTTCATTGCGGCCGCGACGTCCTCGCCGCTGGTTATGCCCGCCCCGCAGAGTACCTTGACCTCGGGGTTGATGATCTGGACCGCCTCGACGGCGCCCGAGACGACTTCGGGCCTGGCCTTGGAGACGGGGATCCCCGATCCTATGAGTTCTGGGGGCTCGATGGCGATGACGTCGGGGCCGAAGGGTGCCACGGACCGCCCCCTTTCAACGGTGTCCACGCAGACCACTTGGAGGAGCCCGGTCTCCCTAGCCCGTCTAACGGTGGCCTCTATGGCGTCGAGGGTGAGCCTCCTCTCGGAGTGGCTGATGAGGGTTCCGGCGGCGCCGGCTTCTGCGATGGCCTCGGGCATGATGTGGCCTGTGAACTTCCCGTGTCTCACTGGGTCGACGTGCTGGGCGAAGACCGGGATGCCGGCGTTGTCGATGACGGCCCGGAGGTCGACGGTCTGGGGTGAGACCGCCACGCAGACGCCCGTCTCCCTCGAGATCTTCTCCGCCTTTGATGCTAGTCTGACGGCGTTCTCCCCCGTGGACTCCTTGTAGGTCTTGAGGTTGACCAGGAGGAGGGGAAAGTCGACTTTACGCGAGGACAAATTATCACCCGTTTACTTTGATGCCGATGATGCTTTATCTCTTCCGAAGCGGGGGTTCCCGGAGCGGATGAGGGCGATCATTTCTGCGTCGGTTCAGGGGGCGAGGTCCTGGATCCGCTTCCCCCTGGGGGTGAGCTCGACGAGTCGGACGGGTAATCTCCCGACC
>JAUWBQ010000212.1 GCA_030601645.1 Candidatus Bathyarchaeota archaeon
AGAAGCTGGCCATGATGCCCTCAGGCACCATCCAGCTCCTGGGGGCTGAGAAGGCTCTATTCAGGTCGAAGAAGACCGGGTCAAAGCCTCCGAAGCACGGCCTCATCTTCCAGCATCCCTACGTCCACTCCAAGCCCAGGAAGCTGAGAGGCCGATCCGCCAGGACTCTGGCTTCGAAGCTGGCCCTGGCAGCCAGGGCGGATGTCTTCTCCGGCAACCCCCTCGGCGCCGAGCTGAGAAGGCAGCTCGATGAAGAGGACTCGAAAAAACCTGAAGTAAATTAATGAATTACAGGTGTCCCTGCGGGGCTCCTTATTCCTTGGACCGTGACAGCGTTATTGTGATGGACGAGACGTTCCTCTCGCCGTGTTCACCGCTGAGCCTCTCCGTCCCGATCTCGATGCCGTCCACGACCAGGTCGGTGATGAAGCTCCTCTTTGTGACCTCGACCACGTCTACGGCGGTGCTTATCGCTCTCCCCCGGGCCATGACCTTGACGGTGTCGGCGCGGTTGAGAGAGGTCGCGATGGCGGTCACGTACGCTAGGATGGGCTTAGAGCCCACGTAGATCCTTTCGTCGGCAGACATACCAGTCCCTCTTCTACCAATTTACTACATGTACTTAAGACATACTTACTATCGGCCGCCACTCAGGGGACTGGTAACAGAGTTACTGAACACTGATACAGTTAAATATAAATCCCATGATAGTGGATTACTAATACAGATTATAAGATAACAATGCAGACAGGTGAAAAACGGATGACGACGCTCTCGGAGGCCTTCCAGAAGAAGCTCAACAAGAAAGACTGCCCCTACCTCAACGACTGCGGCGTCTACATCACAAAGGACTTCTTCCGCCGCATCTGCAACAGCCCGTCTTACCTGAACTGCCACCACTTCGCCAAGAGGGTGGGAGAGCTGAGGCCCCCCATGTCGTGGCTCCAGAAGCTCGCCGTCGACCAGGCAAAGATGATGGAGCAGCAGGTCGAGGCCTAGGGACCCAACAGAGTTTTCATCAGAGACCCGAACATCCATGGTGCCGGACATGACGCCGGAGGAGCCATTCCCCGGAATCTTCAGGGTACAGGTGGAGTCCAAGGAACTCGTGGCCACCCTGAACCTGACTCCGGGCCTGACCGTCTACGGGGAGCAGCTCATCCGAATCGGGGACGAGGAGTACCGCTCGTGGAACCCCTTCAGGAGCAAGCTGGCCGCGGCCATAATGAAAGGATTGGATACGGTCCCCCTCAACCCCGGCGACAAGATTCTCTACCTGGGTGTGGCCTCGGGGACCACCTGCTCCCACATCTCCGACATCGTGGGGGGAGGGGGCCACATCTGGGGGGTCGATTTCGCCCCCCGTCCCATGAGGGACCTCATCGAGAAGATCACCCGGCATAGGGGTAACGTGTCTCCGATATTGGGCGACGCCCGCCGGCCAGATTCATACGCCATGCTCGTGCCGAAGGTCGACGCCATCTACGCAGACGTCGCCCAGCCGGACCAGGCGGACATCGTCGTTAAGAACGCCGAGTTCTTCCTGAGGCCGGGGGGCTGGGCCATGTTGGCGGTGAAGTCCAGGAGCATAGACGTCGCCCTCCCCCCCGAGAGGGTCTACGCGGGGGAGATCAGGGTGCTGGAGGGGAACGGCTTCGAGATTCACGAGGCTCTGAAGCTGGATCCCTACGTGAAGGATCACGCCATGGTGGTCGCAAGATACGAGGGTTAAAGGTCCTCGCGAAGCATCCGCCTGACGGTGGACCACGATCTCCTGACGAACGAGGGGGGGGCGTCGGTTCCCCCGAGGAGGGATTCGAGGAACTCTATGGTCCTCCAGTCGCTGGGATATCCAGAGCCGAAGTCCCCGTGCTGCTCCCTCAGTTCCGCCACGATCCGGTCTCTTCGAACTTTTGCCAAAATTGAAGCCGCGGAGACCACGGGATACTTGACGTCCGCCTTCTTCTCGCAGACGATTTCGGGTTTCCACGGCAAGACTCCCAAGATCTGCTCGCCGTACCTCTCGGCCACAACATCTGCGGGGTCTACGTATGCTATATCCGGGCGTAGGTCCCGGATGACCCTGGCCATGGCCATTGCCTCCAAGTAGTTCAGCTTCCTGAACTTCTGAGCCCGCTCCACCACCTTGTCGATGGCCCACGGCTGCAGGTCGAAGTAGGCCCATTTCCTCGCCACGGCCTTGATCTCAGGGACCAAGGCTTCCCTCTTCTTAGGGGAGAGTTGTTTAGAGTCCCTGACCCCCAAGTCGACGAGGTCGTCGCTTCGCCTCTCTTCGATGAGCACGCCTGCGACCACCAGGGGGCCTATGACGCAGCCCCTTCCAGCCTCGTCGACGCCGGCTAAAAGTGCCATGGGGATTATCGCGGTCTTATTGCGGCTACTCCCGTTTAAGTCCCTCGTCTTTGGAATCTTGGACGCTCCCAGGGGGCATCCATGGCAAGTGTGGGCTTTGACTCAAAATATTCCTGTCGGCGAGTTCATGTGTCGCGTTGGATTAAGACGAAAAAAAAGAGTTGAAGGATTCTCGACGCAATCAGAGGGGGATTATGGCCTCGTCGAGGCCCAGTTCCTTGGCTTCCTTGAAGTACCGTATCACCTGCTCTCCTTTCATGGTGATCTCGTAGAGCCTGCTCGTCCTCTTGTCCCTCTTCCTTCCCTCAGAACTCACGTCGATCTCCCTTATGAGGTCCTGGGAGATCATGGATTTGAGCACCCGCATCAGAGGCTGCCATGAGATGTTGGCGCTGTACATGATCCGGGTAGGCTTCGACGTCCCGTCTTTGATGATCTGGATGACCTCTAGGTATATCTCCAACTTTGATCTTCGACGATCTATGGTCTTCACCACCACGTGGTGTCTGAACCCCTTGCCCTTCACTTTAAACCCCATTTTATAATAACTCACGTGTGTATGAAAAGCCTACAAACGTCTTGCAGAGCATTATAAACTGTACGTAGTATTTAACAGTTAGATCGTATCAAATCATCATACAGTCGAAGGTATC
>JAUWBQ010000157.1 GCA_030601645.1 Candidatus Bathyarchaeota archaeon
GACGCCGACGAGCTCAGGGGGATGCTGAAGGGGGAGAGGATCAGGGCCCTGACCGAGCACAACCTTCACGTCACGATGGCGGAGATGAGGAGGGTGAAGCAGGCCATCACCGAGGGAACCCTCTGGGAGCTGATGGAAGCCCGCAGCCGGGGGCACCCCTCCCTGGTCTCCGCAATGAAGCGGCTCAAAGACTACAGGGAAGATCTAGAGAGGCACAACCCGGCCTACAAGGGGCGGGGGGTCTTCTTCTTCGATTCGGTGGGCCTCGCCCGGCCAGAGGTTACCCGCCACGCCAGGCGGCTCAGGGACAACTACAGTCCACCGGCCGGCTCGGAGATCCTGCTCCTCGCCACCGCCCCGAGGTGGAAGCCCTTCTCCAAGTCCAAGGAGAACCAGCTCCTGTCAGAGGCCCTCGAGGAGGGGCTGGGCGGCGAGGCGGAGCGGGTGCACGTGTGCTTCTACTCGGCGCCCTTCGGCGTCGTCCCCGTGGAGCTCTCGGAGACCTACCCCCTCTCCCAGTTCGAGACCCCTGAGCCCCTGGACCGGGAGAGCCTGGAGTACGCCGCCGAGCAGGCGGGGGCGTACATCCGAGAGACCGGATACCATCACACTGTCATCCACTCCGGAGACGAAGCACTGGACGCGCTGGTAAGGACCAGATGCGGCGAGGTATCGAAGGAGACGGGGAAATCCCTGGAGATGGTATCGGATCCGGATCCCTGGGGGGACGCGGCTATCGGGAGGCTCGTCGCCGCCCTCAAGGAGGGGTTTGAAGCCCGCTAGGGGCACTCGGCGTCCGCGATCTTGAGGACCTCGTCTATGACTCCTACGCCCTCGTCCATTTCCTCCTCGGTCACGACCAGGGGCGGCGCGACGATCATGGTGTTGAGCACCGTCATGACGTAGACGCCCCTCCCCAGGGCCTCCCCGGCCATCCTGCTCAGGATGGTGGGCTCGAACCTCTGGCGCCGGGTCACGAAGGGCTCCCTGGTATCCCGGTCCTTGACGGGCTCGATGCCCCAAAATAGGCCCTTTCCCCTTACATCGCCGACGGACGGGTGGTCATCCTTCAGCTCCATGAGGCGTTTCCCGAGGATTTCTCCCATCTTCTTCGCCCGTTTGATGAGGCCCAGGCGCTCGTACTCTTGGATGGCCGCGAGGCCTGCGGCGCAGCCCAGGGGGTGGTTGGCGTAGGTCTGGCCGTGGCAGAACAGGTTGTCCTCCTCGAAGAAGTCGGCGATGGGCTTCCTGACCACGGTGGCGCTGAGGGGGATGTAGGCGCTGGTCAGGCCCTTGGCCAGGGTCATGATGTCTGGCACCACGCCCCAGTGGTTGACGCAGAACCACTCTCCGGTGCGGCCGAAGCCCGTCATCACCTCGTCCGCGACCAGGAGGGTCCCGGTCTCGTCGCAGATCCTCCGGAGCTTGGGCATGTACTCGTCGGGGGGGACGAGGATGCCGTTCGAGCCGACGATGGGCTCCACGAAGACGGCGGCGACGTTCTCCGCCCCCTCCATCTCGATCATCTCCCCGATGTACTTGGCGCATCTGACCCCGCAGCCCGGGTGCTCCAGGCCGAAGGGGCAGCGGTAGCAGTAGCAGTCGGGGGCGTGGACCACCCCGGGGGGCACGGGGGCGTAGAGCCTCCTGGGGTCGCCGGTGAGGCCAATGGCGCCCGAGGTGGCGCCGTGGTAGGATCTGAATCGGGCGATGAGCTTGGGGGCGCCGGTGTAGAACCTTGCGATCTTGATCGCCGCCTCGTTGGCCTCGGCCCCACCCAGGGATAAGTAGGACTTGCAGAGGTCCCCGGGGGTGACCTCGGCTATCTTCTGGGCGAGCAGCGAGGCTGGCTTCGTGGTGAAGCCCGGTGCTATGTAGAAGAGCTCTTCCCCTTGCTTCGCCAGGGCGTCCTTGACCCTCTCGTTGTCGTGGCCCAGGTTCGAGCAGACGAGCTGGGAGGAGAAGTCCAGGTACCGCTTCCCCTCAGAGTCCATGAAGTAGGAGCCCTCTGCTCCCACGATCACCCTAGGAGTCCAGGTTTTCTGGTATCTCCAGGTGCCGAAAAGGTACTTCCTGGTGATCTCGGCGTAATCCTCACCCATGATCAAACAACTCTTGGAATACGCATGGGGTTTTTTTCTGATAAGGTTTGGTACTCTGGCGTCTCACAGGATCGTGATGACGACTATCAGCGACCTTGTTCACCGATTGTATGAGGAGACGACAGCAGATTTCTTATCAGCATACCTTCCAATCTGTATGAGCTGGGATGTCCGACAGGTACGACATGAGGTCTCTGGCCCCCACCGTGTGCAGCATCCTAGGCGTCCGGCCGCCCGGATCGGCAGACGCCGAGCCATTCCTGGAGGTCGTGGACTCGATGGGCGAGACGGAGAGGCTGGCCGTGGTGGTCATCGACGCCTTCGGCGTCTCCACTTGGACGGCGGCCAGGCTCGAGACCCCGACCTTCAACGCATTGGCGAACAGGCACCTCCTCCACCTCCGGTCGGTGATGCCCACCATAACCCCCGTGAACTTCGCCACGATGCTCACAGGGGCAGGACCCGACGTCCACATGATCAGGGACCGCACCCAGGAGCTCAAGCCGGAGACCGTCTTCGACGTGCTCAGGGAGAAGGGAGCCACCTCGGCCACCGCCGCCCGGGCCCTGAGCAGCCTGGGCATCCTCATCTCCCCCCTCGCAGACCGCCCCGGCATAGCCGAGTCCAACACAGACGAGGAGGTCACGGCCCTGGCCCTCAAAGCCCTAGGGGAGGGAGTCGAACTCCTCTGGGTGCAGCTCCTAGACGTGGACAACGCGGGGCACGCCCACGGGCCCCTGAGCTCCCAGGGCATCGCCGCGACAAAGAGGGCCGACCGCCACCTCCGGGAGATCGCTGTGAGGGCTCAGGAGGAGGATTACGGCATCCTCGTGCTGGCGGACCACGGGCAGCATACCATCCTCAGCGAGGACGGGAGCGAGGGGGGGACCCACGGGACGTACTCAGACGAGGACGTGTACGTCCCCCTGGTGTGGTGCAATCCCGAGGAGCTGAAGGGAACTCTGGGGATTCCCTCATAAGCTCTGAACCTGGTTAGACTCCATCCCTGTGACAGGAAATGTTGTTATGCCAGGAGGTGGGGCGCCCTCTCCTTGATGTGGGGCCTCAGCTCGCTCACGCTCCTGCGGATGGCCGCGAGTGTGAAGTCCAGGTCTTCGTCGGTGGTGACCGCCGAGACGTTGGGATGGCCGAGGAGGTAGACCCCCCGGTTCATCATGTCTAGGGAGAAGTACCTCCCCAGGACCCGGTCCCCGGTGGCGGCGGTCCTGTAGTCCTTCACCTCTTCCGGGGTCCAGATGACGTGGAAGAAGGAGCCGATGCCTCCTACGAAGGCGCCAACTTTGGCCTCCTGCAAGATGGTCTTAATCCCATCTCTCATCCTCTCCCCGAGGCGGTCCATCGTTTCGTAGACTGGGGGCTTCATCTCCTCCATGACCGCGAGGCCCGCCGCCATGGAGACGGGGTGGGCGTTGAAGGTGCCCGAGAAGCCGAGCCTGGGACCCCTGTAATCAGGGACTCCGGCTTCGGCTATGGCCAGGGGCTCCATCAGCTCCTCCGTCGAGGCGTAGGCCCCCACTGGGAAGCCCCCGCCGATGATCTTGCCCAGGGTGGTCACGTCCGGGGTGACCCCGAGCATCCCCTGGGCGCCCCCCGGGCCGAGCCTGAAGGATATCACCTCGTCGAAGATGAGAACGATACCGTGGCGCTCCGTGGCCTCCCTGACGGCCTCCAAGAACCCCGGCTTGGGGGGCATGTCCCTCTGAACGGGCTCCACGATGACCGCGGCGAGCTCGTCCCCGTGTTCATCGATCAGGTTCTCGGCGGCTTCGGCGTCGTTGAAGGGGATGACCAGGGTGTTGCCCAGGACACCGTCCGGGATCCCCTCGTGCTGCCTGACGCTGCGGGGTGCCCGCCGTGGGCCGGCCTCCTCCAGGGGCGGGGCGACGCTGACGTCCATCGCGTCCCAGGACCCGTGGTACGCCCCCTCGCACTTTGCCACCATGTCCCTTCCCGTATAGCTCCGGGCGGCCCTGATGGCCTGCATGTTCGCCTCCGTCCCCGAGGGGGTGAACCGGACCCTCTCGGCGCCCCTCAGCCTCCGCAGGAGCTCCTCGGCCAGCCTCGGCTCGGCCTCTGTGGGGGCGCCCAGGACGGTGCCCCTCGCCAGCTGCTCCTCCGTTGTCTCCATGACCCTGGGGTGGTTGTGGCCCAGGATCAGGGTGGTGTTGTTGAAGTTGAAGTCGATCCTCTCGTTGCCGTCAACGTCCCAGAGCCGGGTGCCCCTCCCGGTCCTGAGGCAGAGGGGGAAGGGGGGCCAGTGGAGGACTGTGCGGGTGCAACCGCTGGGTAGGACGAGGCGTGCCCTCTCGTAGGCGGCCTTGGAGCCGGGGTTCTGCTTCGCATACTCTTCCAGGATGCCCATGGAGCTTCGAACTGACTTGCCTCTGGGTCTTTTTATCGTT
>JAUWBQ010000142.1 GCA_030601645.1 Candidatus Bathyarchaeota archaeon
CTAAGCCCGTGAGACGTAAAGGGCCTGAAAGAATCTCCAGTTGAACCTGCTCAGCTTCGCAGCCTCCGTGACATTCACCAGATTCTTCCTAGAGTTGACGGGTTATCCCCAGCTCGGGAACGAGACCCTCCACATAGCCCACGTCTTGTACGGAGGAGTCCTCCTGTACATCAGCAGCCTAATCCCCATCATATACGCGAACAGATGGGCGTACACATGGACCAGCGTGATATCCGGCGTGGGGGTCAGGCGGTTCATAGACGAGGTCGGGAAATTCATCACCCAGAACAATGACTATTTCTTCCCAAACGTAGCCCCCATAATCTACGCGTTCTTCCTGTCATCGGTCTTGATCTATACAGGGTGACCCTAGAGATCCCGTTGGACACGAGAACTGAGTTCTACGCAGTCCTGGAGTCGCTGGAGGAGGCAATAGACCATGACTTGGATCCAGAAGAGCACAACGAGCTCAGGGAGAGGCTGAAACGTATCAAGGAGAAGGCGCAGAACACCGATCTCGGACTTCTAGCGGATCAGATCCTGGAGTTCGTCAACTCGGAGGCCATCCACATAACGCCCGATGAAACAAGACTTTACGATAGGGCCATCGACCGGTTCAACGATTTTGAGGGGAGATGACTGAGCAAGAATAGACTCAGAATATTCCTCACAGGGGGAGTGTTGCTCATGGGGTTGGCTGCATCGATCCGACTCATTTATTATCTCGTTGAGTTGGGCGACCCGTTGGCGTTCAGGAACCTGCTCCAGGAGAGGATTGCGAATTTACCGTTTGTCACCAGCATGTCACTGTTCTTGGCGACCGTCCAAGTAGGGATAGAGGGGATCGCGGGGTTGATCTTGCTGCTTAGTGCGGTTCTCTTGAGTTTTAGCAAGGAAAAGGTAGGACTGGGGTTGGGCTCAATTGGGCTGCTCGTCTATCTAGTTGGGGCTAACTTGATACCAGTTTTATAATTGACCAGTTTGCGACGGTGGCGAAAGCCTTCATCCAATTCGTGGTTCTTCAAACCCTTTACTACTATCAGAGGCGTTTCCGAATCAGATAAGGATGGGCGCGCATGCTCTGGTCTCATTTATTGTAGAATAACCGAGGGAGATTAACTTGTTGCGGGTCCATCCAAGTAATGATAAATAAGATGAAAGCACCACCAGATAGGATTTAGGGGATATAGTTAGATGAAGAAAGAAGATGTGAGCGTCATTGCCGTAGCCGGCTCCCACGGGATCATGCACGCTTACCTGGTGCTCCTCCCAGCACTGATCCCCCTACTGAAAGGGGATCTGGGGAACTACGGGACCTTGGGGCTCCTGACATCCCTCGTCTTCCTCTTCTATGGGTGGGGGTCGTTCCCCGTGGGATTCCTCGCGGACCGGGTCTCCAAGAAACGCCTGATATCGGCCTCCATGGCTCTGTGCGGAGTCTCGGCAGTCCTAGTGAGCCTCTCCCACTCCCTCCCCGTCACAGCCCTCGCGTTGATACTCCTCGGGATAGGCGCGAGCCTCTACCATCCCCCGGGATACGCATCGATGGCCTTGCTGTCTCCTGAGATGCGGGGTCGCTACATGGGGATCCAGGGACTCGGGGGAGACCTGGGGATGGCGATCTCATTCTTCACCACCACGGCCATCGGATCTTACTTTGGGTGGCGGAACGCCTTCCTGGCCTGGGGGGTGCTGGGGGTCGTGATGGCGGTCGTGGACATGGCCACCATAATAGACGAGACGGTCCAGGTCGACTCCACCGTTGCCCGACTGGGCTATCTGGAGACCCTGAGGAGGATGTTCACCACGGATCACCTGAGGAACCTGCTGCTGGTCTCGGTCATCGTGGTCTGCAGCGGGGCCCTCTGGAACGGGGTCTCGGCGTTCATCCTAGCCTACATCAACGAGGTTAAGGGGGTTGGCCTCCTCATCGCCGGGGGGCTCTCCACCTTCAAGTACACCATCGGGGCCTTCGGGAACGTCCTCGGAGGGGAACTCTCGGACAGGCTGGGTCGGCGCAAGATTCTCCTCTTCGGCTTCGGGCTATTCACCATCTCTCTGCTGGCCCTCACAATAGCCCCCGGGAACCTCGCGCTGATGTTCCTGACTGTTGCGGTTCTCGGGTTCAGCTTCTTCATCACCCAGTCCCCGATGAACGCCCTCATAGGGGATGTGAGCCACAGGGACACCGTCGGGGTCACCTACGGGGTCAACTTCTCCATCAAATACGGCATCGGGAGCTTCGCCCCAGCCATCGCAGGTTATCTGGCAGCACAGTACTCCATGGACTACGTTTTCTACTTCTTCGCAGTCATCTCAGCGTTGGCCTTCGGCGTATCCTTCATGGTCAGGGATATCGAGAAGTAGACCAAAATCTCCGACTATCGGAAGTTCATTCTTTTAAGGAGACCCCAGAGATAGATGTGAGAGATCATGGCCGAGAGATTCATCGAGAAGCGCCTCGCGTCGATGAAGGGGCGATCACACGCTAGAGTCGTCGCGATGGCGAGGGGGATGGACGGGGTGATCAATCTGGGCGGGGGAGACCCCGACTTTGACACTCCGAGCCACATCACGGACGCCCTCCAGAAAGGGATTGCGGGAGGAAAAACCCATTATCCCCCCACCCACGGCCTCCCCGCTTTACGGAGCGCCATCGCCGAATACCACGGCAAACACGGCGTTGACTGGGAAGCCGGGGATGTCACGGTCACAGCTGGGAGCGGTGTGTCCCTCTTCGCCTCCACGGCGGGCACAGTGAACCCCGGGGATGAGGTCGTCCTCCTGGAACCCTATTTCATGGCTTACTCCAACCTCGTGGAGTACCTCGGCGCCAGGGAGGTGGGGGTCCCATTGAACGAGGGTGAGGGCTACCGCCTCGACCTCGAAGCGTTGAAGGAGAGGGTCACGGGGAAGACGAAGATGATCGTCCTCTGCAACCCCAACAACCCCTCCGGGACGGTCTTCACCATGGAGGAGCTGAAGGGGATAGCCGACGTGGCGATAGATGAGGACCTCCTCGTCCTCAGCGACGAGGTCTACTGCGAGTTCGTCTGGGACGGGAGAGAGCATACGACCATCGCCTCCCTTCCGGGGATGAGGGAGAGAACCATAATCAGCAGCAGCTTCTCCAAGACCTTCGCCATGACAGGGTGGCGCCTCGGATACCTCATCGCCGACAAAAGCCTCACATCCAGGATCTGGAAGATACCTCTGGGCTACAGGACCAACACCTTTGTCCAGATAGCGGGAGTCGCGGCCATGCGGGGATCGTGGGAACCCGTGAAAGCCATGGCGGAGGAGTACGACAGGAGACGCAGATTCATGGTGCCCCGCCTCTCCGAGATCGAGGGGATCAACTGCCACAACCCGGAGGGAGCGTTCTACCTGTTCCCCAACATCGGGGGCCTGGGCCTGGGCTCGGAGGAGTTCTGCGAGTCGCTACTCAAGGAAAAGAAGATACTGGCCCGGCCCGGAACCGCCTTCGGGGTCACGGGGGAGAGCCACATGAGGATTCCTCTCATCAAACCCGTCGAGGTTCTCGAGGAGATTGCCCAGTCAATCGAGGATCATGCGAGAAAGATCACCAGTAAATAGATTCACATCCTCCTCAATCCCCACTCTACACCCAAAAAAAGATAATAACCAAGAGAGCATCTCAACATGGACCGGTGAAATTTATGCCAACATTCAGCGCCGAACAGCTCAGAACCATCGGGACATCTATATTCTCGGGGCTGGGCGTCCCCGAGGAAGACGCCGAGCTCGTCTCAGACCTCCTCGTCGAGGCAAACCTGACGGGCTTCGACAGCCACGGGATGATCAGGCTCCCCATCTACGCAAGGGGAATCAAGATGGGGGCAGTGAAGCCAGGGGCCGAAGTCAAGATCGTAGAGGAGACGCCCTCCACGGCGGTCATAGACGGCGGCTGGAACTTCGGGCAGGTCGTGGCGAAATATGCCATGAGCGTCTGCATCGAGAAGGCGAGGAACAGCGTGGTGGGCCTGGTGACCGCCAGGAACAGCCAGCACGCAGGCCGCCTGAACACGTACGCGGAGATGGCCATGGCCCAGGACATGATCGGCATCGCGAGTGTCAACTCCGCCAGCTACGTCGCGCCCTTCGGCGGTAAGTCGAAGCAGCTGGGGACGAATCCCCTCTGCTTCGCCATACCTTCGGGGGAGGAGCCGCCCATGGTGTTGGACATGGCCACCTCGGTCTGGGCCCGGGGGAAGATCATGGTCCATCTGGCTCGGGGAGAGGAGCTCCCCGAGGGGATTTTCATGGATCCGGAAGGGAACCCTACTACAGACCCAAGTTGGTACACGAAGGGCGGAGTCCTCCGTAACCTGGGCGGGGAGATCGCCGGATACAAGGGCTTCGGACTCTCCCTCCTCGTGGAGATATTGACAGGAGCCCTGACCGAGGGAGGAGTCTCTAACAGCGAGGAGTACAGGTCAAGGCCCTTCTACGGGGGGAACGGGATATTCATGATGGCTATCGACGTGGGCAGGTTGACCGATCTGGACGCTTTCAAGAAGCGGGTGGATAACCTACTAGAGAGCGTTAAGAGCTCCTCTCTCGCACCGGGTTACGATGAGATCCTGATCCCCGGGGATCCAGAGAGGAGGAAGAAGGCGAAGCGACTCAAGGAAGGGATCTTCATCGAGGATAATACCTGGAACGACATTACTGCCCTGGCGAAGGAGTTGAACGTTAAGATCCCCATATAGTTCGATTGGGAATGTATAGCCCGACCAGAGCGCCGAACATCAGCGCTCCAAGACGAACTCTGGGCCCAGCGGTGTGAGGCCCTTTATTTTCTTTATCAGCATCGTCTCGCCCATCTTGGTCCCTATTATTAAGGGGTCTAATGAATGGGCGAGTTTCTCTGCGTTCTCCAAT
>JAUWBQ010000072.1 GCA_030601645.1 Candidatus Bathyarchaeota archaeon
AGCCCACTCAGAAACTCAGAGTCGCCTGAGTAAAAGTACTCCACGAAGAACCTGGTGTCATAGACGCTCCTCTCGGGCATCCTCCTCCCTCATCTCGTCCAGCAACCCTTTCAACTCTTCCACGTCGCCCTTCCCGGCGCCGCTCCCAGCCAGATCGAAGATGCTGGTGTGCCGCCTCACCACGATCCTGCCCTCCTCCTCCACGACCTCGACCTTGGAGCCCTCCTCTATCTTGAACTTCCTCCTCAACTCAGCCGGTATGGTGATCTGCCCTTTCCTCGTAACGGTGACCTCAGTCATACACAGCCCCAAGTACAACACAATTAAATGTACAACATAAACCTTCCCCCTACTTTCCTAATATGCCACCTATCCCCCTAAGTAGCGCAGAGCCATAAATCATGCGAGCAAGCCACGAACAGAACCTCCACAAAGGCCACAAAATAATACTAGGAGACAAAGCAACAGTAACCCTGTAGATCAATAAGAGCGAGGAGGGAACATAAGGGGCGTCCGTGCCCACATAATAAAGAATAAACTAGGTCTTCGGCTGGAGCTTCTCCGGCGACATACAACCCCTTAGTTCGTGGAGGAGCCATACGCCCTTCAACCTAACACTCGGGCTTTTTTCTTTCGCCTCTGACTTCGCCTTGGCGAGTATAGATCTGGAGAAGCGGCCTTTCAGAACCTGGACTATCATTCTGGACGCCTCACCATCGACTCTAGCCCCGTCGTCGAAGTATAACTCAAGTAGGTCGGTCCTGATCCTCTCCTTCAGCCCTTCCCCCGCTGCCCCGGCGAGGTCTCCTATCACCCTCAACGCCCAGCTCAACGTCTCACCACTGGAGCCCATGTTCCTCTCCACATGTTCGAGCAGGGATGGATAGATATCACCGCGCGCGCGACCAGCGATCCAGTAATGGCGTCTGGCGATGGGATGATCTCGCCGGCGGAGAACGTGAAGCCGAGAGATAAGGGAAAAGCGGAATCTGTAGACCCATCAATCCTACTTAACCAGTCAATCCCAAAATTTACGTTACAAGCTGGCGCGATAGACCGATATATACATAGGTACATGAATCGATCTTCTAGGAGAACGCTTTGAAGAAGTTGAACGTGGCCGTCATCGGCTGCGGATTCTGGGGGAGAAACCACGCGAGAATATACAACGACTCGGAGAAAACTTCCCTGCTGGCCGTCGCCGACGTGAAAGAGGAAGCCGTGAAGCGGATCGGCGAAAGGTATCACGTGGATCAGTACCTGAACCCCCTCGAAGTCTTCGAAAGGAAGGACATAGAAGCCATCTCCATCTGCACGCCGACGATCACCCACGCGGACCTCGCCCTGGCCGCCATGAAAGCGGGGAAACACGTCCTGGTCGAGAAGCCGATGACCGACACGGTCTCCGAGGCCGAGAGCCTGATCAAGGCCGCAAATAAGAATAACGTGCACCTCGCGGTCGGCTTCGTGGAGCGGTTCAACCCCGCCGTCACCGAGGCGATGAGACTCGTCTCGGAGGGGGAGATCGGCGACGTAATCCTGGCACGGGCCCACCGGGTCAGCAGGTACCCCCTGAGGATCAGCGATGTGGGGGTGGTCAAGGACCTGGCGATCCACGACATCGACATCGTCCGCCAGCTCTTCGACTCCGAGCCGGAGACCGTCTACGCCACCGCCGGCAAGATCGTCCACGGCTTCGAGGACTACGCCAACATCATTCTCCGTTTCCCGGGGAACAGGAGCGCCTTCATCGAGACCAACTGGCTGACCCCCCGCAAGATCAGGCGCCTCATACTGACCGGATCGGAGGGACTGATCACCGTAGAGTTCATCACCCAGGAGATCACCGTGGAGAACAACGAGCGCCGCTACCAGCCTTTCCTGGAGACGAGGGAGCCGCTGACCCTGGAGCTGGAGGACTTCGTCCAATCGGTGCTCAACGACACCCCTCCCAAGGCCTCCGGAGAGGACGGGCTCATGGCCCTGAGGATATGCGAGGCCGCCCTCCAATCGGCCGAGAAGGGTCAACCCGTCAAGATCCAGGGATGAGTATTATTACCCGACTGGCAGCTCCGCGCGCTTCCGATGGTTGTTGCATGCACATTCCAATAGTCGATTAACTCCTTGTCGGAACTTTTTTAGGTTCCAATCATCGGGTTGATGGTGATATGAGTAGGGGTAAGCGTCCTGACTGCATCGGCCTCCACGGTGCGGAGGACGAGTGCGAGGGCTGCGAGTGGAGGAGGGAGTGCCAGGAGATGGCCGAGGGCATCGAGTCCGCGGCCTTCCGGAAGGGCACCCACGTCCGCATCGTCAGCAAGTACAAGGAGAAGAAGTACAAGCCCAGGCGGGTCCCCTAGTCGGCCCCAGGCTCCTCTTGGAAGACCATGAAGCCTCCGTCCTCCTTCATGACCGTTGTAAGGTTCCCCCCCTCGCCGTATTCGTGGTGGGTCACCAGCAGCACCTGACTAAAAATGGCTTTTAAAGGGATAGAGAAAGGCAGAGGCTACCGCTCGCAGAACCGTTTATAACCCGTAGCAACTATTCGCGGGGAGTGGGTTGACGGTGGGTTCCGGGGCCTCCTACGAGCTTCTGTGTTTCTCCGCCTTCCTGATAGCAGTTTACGGCATTAGCCGGATGGGGAAGAGGGACAAGGCGAAGGCCGAGAGGCTGCTCGCCGTCCTTCTCGTGGGCCTCTTCTTCGGCGTGGGCTGGGAGCCCCAGGGGACCGAGCTCGTCTGGAGGTATCCGGGTTACAGGATCTACGCGTTCATGGACATCCCCCTGGCGCTCCTGCTCAGCTGGTCGTGGTGGATGGTCGTCTGCCGCCTCGTCGCCGACGGGATCGAGGGCTCCCTGGGGAGGATCATGGCACGGAAACACGGGCTGACCCCGGTGGCCGCCACCTACATCACCGGAGCCCTCGTCGCGCTTGTGATAGAGCCCCTCTCCGTCGCGTTTGGATGGTGGGACTACCTCGTCGTGGGCGAGAGGGCCGCCCTGCACTTCCCGACACTGGGGGTGAGCTTCAACCTCACGGTGATCGTGGGCTGGGGGATGCTGACCACGTTGAACCTGGCCCTATCGGGGAGGGCGGGTATGTTGGCGTCCAAGATAGAGGGCGAGTCGGGCCTGGGCTATCTGGGATCGCTCGGTCTGGTCAGTGCCTGTCTCGGATTGTTCAGCGGGTGGCTCTCATGGCAGCTGGCGGGCTTCTTCGCTGCGTTCGTTGAGGGAGCTGCACCGAGGCTTTTCTTCACAAGGAACTACATCTTCATCCTCGAGGGGGTCACCAGCGGCCAGCTGCTGGGGCTGCTGATAGCCACCTCTGCGTCCTGCTATTATCTGTGGAGCAGGCGTGTGCGAGCCTAGGCTGGCACGTTCGAGGCACTTCCATACTTCTCCAGAGTGTCCTTTATGCGGTGTCTATTGTAAGAGCGTCTGGGAGATATTCAGCGAGGAGACCCCCGAGGTGGCCGAGGCCTACATCAATCTGTCCTCGGCGATAAACAAGGACGGCGTGCTCGACGAGAAGACGAGATCCCTGAACCTCGTCGGGATCTACTCGACCACGAGGGACACCATCGCCCTGAGGCATTTCACGAGGATGGCGTTCAACACGGGGGTCTCGTCAGCAGAGCTGAGTACTCCTCTGATCAAGGAAGTCGCCGAATCCCTCTAACCCCTTTCTATTCTTGAGAAACTTACGAGATCTCCAAGATTTCATCGATTACGAGGACCTCTGTGTCCTGGATCCTTTTCAGAATCAGATCGTTTGTGATGAACGCCTGACAACCTAGAGCGACACCCGTCGCCACCTGAATGGCATATGGGAGCCCTATGTCGTACCTGGCTTTGAACCGAGCCGCCTCCACGGCTATCTCCGCGCTGACCTCGTGTAGATCCAGGTTGGGGAAGTGGGTGAGGGCGTACCTGTAGTCCTCCACGGCGGCCCTGTTCCCCTGCTCGAAGGGTTTCACGAGCACCTCGGCCAGGGTGAGGGTCGACGTGGACGCCTTGATCTTCCCCTTCTCGATGAGCGCGAAGAGGGTGTGTGTGAAGGGCAGGTACTCGGGGTTCGCCTCGAAGTGGTAGATGAAGCACATGGTGTCGAGGGCGAGGTGCCCATACCCGGTGAGGGCTTCCTCTATTCCTTGGGTTTGTGCTCCCATTCCTCCCTCATCCTGCGGACGTATGCCTCCGTGTCGGTGCCTGCCCAGACTTTGCTGTGTAGGCCTTGGGTGTACGCTGTGAAGTTATCGGGCTTCTTCCTCATGGTGATGGTCTCGCCGTCGAGCTCTACGGTGAGCTCGTCCCCCCTCTCCAGGCCGATCTTCTCTCGTATCTCCCGGGGGATCACCACCTGGTACTTGCTGCTCACCTTCACATCACGGGTCAAGTACGACACCTATATAAAAAGTAAAACGATTGTTATATATGTATTACGTATTTTAAAATGGTAGGTTTCTTTTTTCGGTCCTCCTGCATCTCGCAATCACCCTTCAGGCATTTCCTGGTAAGCCTTTGACTCCCCGCCGACCTTCCTGACACTGATGAGGTTGACGCCCTCCTCCTCCCCGTGGCCGTGATGGGTCACCAGAAGCACCTGCCCGAGCTCCCGGCTGCCCCTGGCTATGTACTCCAAGAGCTGGGGGATGTTCTCGGAGTCCACGGCGTCGGTGGGCTCATCCAGGATTAGGAGGTGAGGGAAGCCCATCACCCGGAGCAGGGCGAGGCGCTCGGCAAGGGCGAAGAGACTCTCATGCCCCCCTCCCGCCCTCCAGGCTGGGATTTTACCTCCGCCGCTTATCGGGTACACCTCCAGGGTGTAGCGCTCCCTGTCGATGTGGCAGGCACCATAGTTCTGCTGGTCTGTCAGCCTCTTGAAGTACTGGTAGGTCTGGTACTCGAGCTGGGCTAGGGTGTTCTCCCTGAGCTGCTGCTCGTACTCGGCGTAGCGCCTCTGGACTGCCTCTAGGACGCGGATCTTCGCCTCGTACTCCTGGATACCCCTCAGGGTTCTCCGGGCTTCCTCCTGGACGCCTTCGTAGCCCTCCAGACGGGTTCGGATCTCCTTCTCCCGGCGTTCTTCGTCCTCGAGCCGGTCCTCCCTGGAGCGGACGTCGCCCCGGAGCCCCGTGAGCTCTTCCCTCGCCTCCTCGAGCTCCTCCTCCAGCTTCGCCTTGGCGTTCTCCAGGGAGGCGAAGGCCTTTCCAAGGTCCAGCTCGGCTTTCTCGAGGAGCCCCTCCGTTTCTCCCTCCAGCTTCGAGGCCAGCTCGGTCCCCCGGGAGACGATCCTCTCAACGACCTTCTTCAGCTCCCCCAGGCGGCTCAGCAGCCCCTCGACCTGGGCGATCTCCCTGTCGGCACCGATCCAGCGGTTCCGGGCGGCCCTGGCCTGGTTCCGGATGGTCTCGATCTCCTTGTCCAGAGCTTTCAGGCGGCCGCTTTTAACTCCTAATTCCTCCTTCCAGCGGGTGAGGTCTTCCTCGATGAGGGCGTAGTCTATCTCCTGGCCGCACTTGGGGCAGACGGTGAGGCCCTGCTCCTTGAACTCTGCGTGCTCCCCGACCTGGTGCCGGAGGCGGGAGACCTCCCCCCCCAGCTCCCTCCGTTCGGCTCCTAGCTCCTCGTCCACCAGGCGCTGGAGCCTCTCCTCCGTGGACTTCGATCCCTCCATGCTCGCCCTGAGCTCGACCAGGGCCTCCTCAGGGTCTTCTCCCAGGGACTCGTAGACGTTCTCCATGTCCATCCGCTTCTCCTCCTGGAGGAGCTCCAAGTTCTCGATCTCCCTCTGGAGCCCATCGAGGCGGGAGAACTCGCTCAGAAATATATCCAGATCCTCGGCCCGGCCTCTGGCCTGCACGAGCTTGCGCCTCTTCTCCTCGAGGCCTTTCTCCAGTTCGGCTTTCCGGACTTCGATCTCTTCGAGCTGTCCTTTGCCGTCGGCGATGGACTGTTCGGCGTTCCTGATCCTTTCCTCGATGGCGCCCCTCTCGGTGATCCTCCCCCGGGTCTCCAGCATCCGTTTGGCCTCGCGGAACTGCTCCCGGATCTCGGCGGGGGCGGTGAGGCCGAGGATGGCGTCCATCCTGTTCCTCTGGGGGTTGAGGATCTCTATGAAGTCCTTCTGCCGGGCGTAGACGACGTTGAGGAACGTGTTCCTGCCGATGCCGAGGAGCTCCCGGAGCTTGGACTGGATATCCCTCTCCCGGACGTAGGGGTGGTCCTCGCCCTCCACTTTCATCACCGAGGTGGTGGTCCTGAAGCCGTCCTTGGTGAGGCTCCCCTCCCGGTGGATGGTAACTCCCTGGCCGGTGAGGGGGCTCCTTAGGTTGACGGTGACGTTTAGGTCGCCTCCGCCGAGGGGTACGAGGTCCTGCTTGTTGACGCCCGGGACATCGCCGTAGAGGCCGAAGATCACCGCCTCCAGGAGGGTGGTCTTCCCCGCGGCGTTCCTACCGGAGATCTTGTTCACCCCCCGGGTGAAGTTGATCCTCTCGGTCCTGGTGGCCGG
The DNA here is from genome assembly GCA_030601645.1 of Candidatus Bathyarchaeota archaeon. The sequence continues at coordinate 6,518 of JAUWBQ010000072.1, forward strand.
GTAGGACTTGAATCCCCTGAGGGCGAGGCTCTCGATCAACGCTCGGCCTCCCTGAAGCTCCTGGCTTCGAGGCGTTTGACCCACTCCTCGACGAGGGGGGCCCTCTGGCTCGGGGTGAGGAGGCCCGTCTGGACGCTCGCGGACTCTTCCAGGGCCTCCCGGACCATGCCGTGCATCTCACGGATGTCCTCGGCGAACTCCCCAAAGTCCTTGAAGAACTCGGCTATGTCCACCTGCTCCCGCTCGGAGACGCCGGCGAGGATGGGCATCTCTACGCCGAGGGTGTCGGCGTCCACCCAGAGGAGGAGGGGGTCTTCTCGAACTGTGCGGTCGATCTGGCTGAGGTCGATGTCGCCGGGGAAGCCGTCTTTGAGGGGCCCCCGGACCCGGATCCTGAGGTAGCCTGGTTTGCCGGCCTTCTCAAGTTCGGCTCTGAAGTGCTCCACCTGCTCCAGGATTTCGTTCCTGAACCAGGAGGGCTCCCTGCGTCTCTCGGTGTCCACCCTGACCTGCTTCATGAGGTGCATGGGCTCGATGGGGGTCCAGTGGAATCTGGGTTCCTCGCCGTGGTCGACGATGTAGAAGCCCTTCTCGGGGCGCTCTGCGAAGTCATACATCTCCAGGCTGCCGGGGGTGAGGGCCCAGCCGCCGTTGGGGAGGCGCTTAGGCGGGCATTTGAGGTGATAGTGGCCCGCGAATACGTAATTGGGGTTGGCCTCTGCGAGCTGGTCGAGGCTGAGGCTGCCGCTGTAGGGGGGGACCTGATTGTAGCCCTGGATGAATCCGTGGACCATGAGGATCTTGAGGCCCTCGGCCTCCTTGAGGGCGGGCTCCGCGAGGCGCCTGTAGGCGGCGTCGATCCTATCATAGTAGTTGAGGCCTACGACGGTGAGGTTCTCGTCCCTGTAGGGCTTTGTGTCCTCCTCGAAGACGTGGAGGTAGCCGGCGAGAGGGTGCTTGATGTAGTCGAGGGTGTCGCTCTGGGGGCGGCCGTCGTGGTTGCCCCTTATGGCGAGGATCTTGACCCTCTTGCCGTGGCGCTCCTCGGTCTTCTTCGCCAGCCTGTAGAGCTCGTCGTGGGCGAACTGGACGAGGTAGGGGCGGAGGGTGCGGCGCTCGAAGAGATCCCCGCAGAGGAAGACGTAGTCGCATCCGGCCTCGACGATGGCATCCACTGCCTTGGTGAAGGCCGTGGAGAATGCTTGTCGCCTGTGCTCGGCTATGGCGAGGGGGATGCTGCGGCCGATGTGGGCGTCGGCGAGGACGGCGAACCTCAACTCTAACACCTATAGGGTCTCCCCATCCTTTAAACGGGCTTCCCTTTCCTATTTCGGTTCTCTTCCACCACTGTTATTTTTCATCGACTACATGCACGGGTTAACCTATTTAGTAGAACGGATAAGGTCTCGACATGGAACTGAGAACAGTCGGGTTGCTGAGCCCCGGGGACATGGGCCACGTCGTGGGCCAGAGGCTGATATCCCATGGCATGCCTGTTATGACGTGTCTCGAGGGGAGGAGCGAGCGCACCAGGGGGCTGGCGGCCAAGGCGGGGATAGGGGACGTGCCGACCTACGGGGACCTGGTCCGCGAGACGGACATGATCCTCTC
>JAUWBQ010000075.1 GCA_030601645.1 Candidatus Bathyarchaeota archaeon
CTCCGGAACTGGTCCGGGGGCAGGTCGCTCCGCCTGATGCCGTGGGCCTTCTCCACGGCCACCTCCGTGGGCAGCCCGTGGCAGTCCCAGCCCTGGGGGAAGTGGACGTTGAACCCACGCATTCTCTTGTAGCGGGCCCTCATGTCGAAGTAGGTCCAGTTAAGGACGTTCCCCATGTGGAAGTCCCCGCTAGGGTAGGGGGGCGGCGTGTCTATGCTGTACCGGGGGCGGGATTCGTCCTCCCAGTCATACCTATGGGTGCCCCTCTCCTCCCAGAGCCTCTGCCACTTCTCCTCGTTCTCGATGAAGTCGATCTTCCTCGGTAGTCTGTTCAACGCACCATCTCCTCGGGTTCGATATGCGGATCGTATCCGTGGCTGCGAACGGGGATAGAGTCGCAGCTCCTGCTTATAACGGTGTCCGCGCCCCCCTGAGGCCCACTGTAAAAGGTTCCGAGGTCTCCTTCAGCCCTCCCCCACCGGGGGATTGACAAAGCGATACCCCATTTTCATCTCCTCAGAGGTTACAGGATACGCTGAGACTCCGTCCCCATAAAAACTTTGTTGTGCGGCGGGGCTCTACTCAGGCCTCGATGAACCGGGACAAGTCACCCTTCAAGGTGCCCCTCACCTCTATCCGCTCGCCCAGGACGATCTCCATACCGTCCCTGGAGGCCACAACTGGGATTCCCGTCTCCTCCTCTAGGTATGCCGCCTCCTTCTCAGGATCGGCGTTGAGCATCCTCATCCCAAAATGGGTGAGGACGGCGCATCCCGGCCTGGCTCCCTCGATAATCCTCAGGGCGTCATCCGTGCACAGGTGATACTTCAGCGGGTTGTCCCTGGGCCACATCGCGCAGACAACGAGGAGCCTTACTCCCCGGTATATTTCTCCGATCTCCGGGAAGTATGCCGTGTCGGATGTGTAGCCCACGGTGCCCGCCTCGGGGGCCTCGGCTCTGAACCCAGCTGTCTCTGGGTCTGTGTGGATCGCCTTCACGGCCTCGAACCGGATCTCTTCCACGTTGAAGGTGTGGCCTGGGCGGAGGGGTTCGATGGTTTCGACAAGGTTCTGGTGGTATGTGGAGATGCTGGAGTCGCAGTCATCGTTCCCCCGGAGGACGCTGGCGGGGGCTGCGAGGACCCCTCTTTTGTCCCTGGTGCCGTGGGTCATGGCCTCGATGAGGACCTCGGCGTCGGTGTAGTGGTCGGGATGGCAGTGGGTGACGATAAGGCCGTCGAGCTTTTGGGGGCTGAGGCGGGCCCAGTTGGAGAAGACGACGGCTCCGGGCCCCGGGTCGATATGGATGTGGGTGTCCCCGTGGACGAGGCGGATGCCCGCGGTGCGGCGGCGCTGGGTGATCATGGTGAAGCGGCCTCCGCCGGTGCCGAGGAAGTGGATGTTCAGGGGATTCAATGCTTCAGCCACTCTAAAGGAGTTAAATATTTAATAGGGATTTGGTATCAAAAGCTGTGTAGCGGGCCCGTGGCTTAGCATGGCTAAAGCGTCTGACTGATAATCAGAAGATCGTGAGTTCAAATCTCACCGGGCCCACCAATATAGACTCGTTCTACCGTTCGTTCCTGCCCAGCGTGTCCGGAATCGTCATCAGCAGCGGGATCACGACCAGGACTTCCAACACGATCGGGATTAGCAGGACCTCCCTCATGAAACCGTACTGCCAGAGGACGCCCCCCAGGATTGTGGCCGGGATCGTTGCGATGCCTATGAGGCCCTCCACCCCGAACCAGCGGCCCCTCTTCTCCCCCGGGACCATCTCCCAGTGCATGGTGATGAAAGGGGTGAAGCTCACGCCGCCGGCCCCGCCCCTCATCCCCACGGCCCCCAAGAGGCCGACGAGGACCAGGTATTCGGGGCGCGGTGCCAGGATCATCAGGATTGTTCCCAGGTATGTGAGGGGGCGCAGCAGGAAGAAGACCTTCTTCCTCCCTATCCTGTCTGCGAGCCTCCCCGCGGGGATCTGCAGGAGCGTCGACACCATCGCTGCCGCGGAGCCCATGACGCCGAGGATGTAGGGGTCGGCGCCCTTCGAGTTCACCATCCACAGGGCTGTGAACGGCATGGCTATGCTCATCCCGAACTGCCGGATCAGCCTCAGCACCATCCACCGCTTGAGCCCCTCCTCCCCTTTGAACAGCTCTCTGAAGTCCTGAACCATGCCGGACACTCCCGAGCCCAGCCTGTCTCCGTCTCGGTCGGCGTGAGCCGGGAGGGGCTGTAGTTTCGAGGCTAGGAAGAGGAAAACGAATGCCGCCAGGAGTATCTGGATAATGTACAGCGGCCTGATGCCCCGGGCGTTTATCCCCCCGAATTTGGTCACGATTATCGCGGCAGTCATAGGGGCGAAGACGTTCAGTATCCCCCAGACGACGCGCGACAGGCCCATCACGGTGCCGCTCCGGTCTGACCGTGTGCAGGAGATGAAGATCACGTCCGTGAGGGGGTTGATAATGCGCATGCTGATGCTGCTCAGGATGATGGCTGGTATCAGGATCCACCAGCCCCCAGCCAGGGCGTAGATGGACGCGGACAGGATGGAGCAGGCCAAACCCAGGAGAATGACCATCTTCACGCCGTATCTCTCCACGGTCCAGCCCAGGGGAACCGAGACGATCGAGGTTATAGCGGCGCCGATGCTGTTCAGCGCCCCTATCTCGACGTATCCAGCCCCCAGGCCCTCGGCGTAGAGCTGGTTGTACTGGCTAGCTAGGCTCTGACTCCAGTTCTGTATCCCGGAACCAGCGATGGTGACTTTTATTCTCCTATCCAACCCTTTGAAGAACTCTCGAAAATTCTCTAGCAATTTTTTATTCAACCCGTCTCCTCGTGGTTAACCCCTTAATTTTTAGTCGCATACGCTGCTCCGGAATAGACATGCGGCTTCACACGCTCACTAGTTTGAGAATCTTACATCCTTCGGGGGATTGGGAAAGCTCCTCTTGCTGTGCGAGAGCCCCATATCCACGATCAGCTCCGACAGGCGGATCACCGCCTGCCCCGGATGTATGACCAACACCCCCGGATGAGACTCGGCGAGCTCCCTGGCCAGAGGGACGGCTTGGTCGTTGAGACCCATGCAGCCGAAGCATATGGCGTCCGCGCCTCCCTCCTCGATGGAGGCGACGGCCGTCTCTCGAACGCGTTCGAAGCTCTCGGGTTTGCCCAGCTCGAGGACCGGGAGTCCGACTGAGTATATCACCGCACAGCGCCCCTTGAGGCCGAGGTCTCGAACCTGTCGTTTGGCTATCCCGATCACATGGGGGAGCTGGACGAGCAGGCTGAACTTATCGGCCAGAGCCGACGCAACGTACATCGACGCCATGCCGGGGCCGAGGACGGGTATCGAGACCAGCTCCCGGGCCGCCGCCAGGGAAGGGTCGTGGCCCCCCCAGATCACCACCGCGTCTGCGCCCTCACGCTCGCTCATGACCACCCGTTTGAGGATTCCCGGTGCGGCCATCTCCATCTCTGCGAAGGACTCCACCGAGGACGGAGCGTTCTCCGTGAGCACGAGTCGGACCCGGGTCCCCGGGGATGCCAAGGAGCTGAGCGACGCCCGTCTGCGCTCGAGGGCCTCATCGTCGAGCCCGGAGATCAGCATGACCACGTCAATCCGCATTGATCTACCTCCATCGTATGTGGTACGCCCCCTTCTGAAGAAATGGGTTTCGCCTCAACTGCTGGCGCGCGAACGTTGAGGATCGTGAACCTCGTTTTATATATCTAACAAAACATGAGAGATGCGGAGATCTAGACTTGGTAATCGTCACTGACGTGATGCTCAGGGAGCTTGGGACGGAGACGCTCAAGGCGGCTGGCACCCCGACAGAAGAGGCCTTTTGGGTGGCTGACTGCCTCGTCATGTCCAACCTCAAGGGGGTCGACTCCCACGGCGTCCGGCTGATACCCGGATACGTGAAGGCCATCCAAGACGGCTTCCTCAAGCCCGGCGCCAGCCTCGAACTCTTAGAGGAGAAGGCCGCCACGGCCTACTTCGACGGGGGATGGGGCTACGGCTACACCATGGCTCGGGATGCCATGGAGAAGACCATGGAGAAGGCAAAGGAGGCAGGCGTCGCCTTCTCGGGCATCCGTAACGTCCACCACATCGGCCGAGTGGGGAAGTGGGCGGAGATGGCCCTGGACGATGATATGATCGGCATCGCAAGCCAACCCGGAGGCGTCTACATAGCCCCCTGGGGCGGCCTGGACAGGAAGCTCCCCATAGCCCCCATAGCCTTCGCCGTCCCCGCGGGGAGGTATAAGCCTATTGTCGTCGACATGTCCCTGGGCCCCATCGCCGGGGGACGGACGGCTATCCTCGCATTGAGGGGAAGGAAGGTGCCCCTCGGCTGGTACATCGACGACGAGGGGCGGCCCACAGACGACCCCCGGGTCTTCAACGGCGGCGAGGGGGCCCAGCTCCCCCTGGGACAGGAGGGCCTGGGCTACAAGGGGATGGCCCTCTCCATGATGATCAACGTCTTGGCGGGGCCGCTGCTGGGTCACGTGGTCACCCAGGCCCACGCCTTCAGGCGGTGCGGCGTCTTCCTCGGGGCGATGAACATCGAGGCCTTCACCCCCCTCGAGACCTTCAGGGAGGGGATGGACGCCCTCATCGATGACATAAAGTCCTCGAGGCTGGCCGAGGGCTTCGAGGAGATCATGGTGCCGGGGGAGCCGGAGTGGAGGGAGATGGAGAGGAGGCTGAGGGAGGGCATCTTCTTGGACGACCCCATCTACAGGAGGATCCTGGATGCTGCGGAGGGGGTCGGCGTCGACACCGTGAAGTACAAGGGAAAACCGGGGAAGGCCGAGATCACCCACCCTTCATATACGTTGAAGGACCGTTACCTGTAGCCCAGGTTTATCAGAAAAGTAAGATCCTTTCCATTATAGCTGAAGTGCGAGGCGTGGATGACGCCTTGTCAGCCAGCGTGCATGCGTGCGATGATCCGTTCCAGGAGGTTCTTCCCCTTATGTTTCTGGTCAGAACCGCAGTGTGGACATTCATCGGTCTCTCTCGGGAACTGGTGTCCGCATCGCCAGCAAGGTCGCCAAGCTGGTTCTTCTTTATCCGTGTTCCCTCACTGGGAAGGGGTGTCCGTGGAACCGAGGTGTTACTCGAAACTTGTAAGGGGTTAGAATTCCAAGTATCAGACGCCCCACAGACGTTATTCCCCCTTAACGGTAAATTTTCCTTAACATCCTTATCTTTTTGTGTCAGGAGACGGGTCCCACACACAAATAAGACGTTATTTTTGTTTATATTTCAATATACACTAAAGAATAACCCCTTTTAGTACATTGGACGGTGTTGTTGGTTTAATACCATATCCCGACGCTCTCGTTGGGGCGCGTGGAGGAAAATTATTCGACATGGAAGCAGAACTAGCAGCCGTATTCAGGGTTCTGGAGTTACTCTCATCCCGACGGTGATGCTATTTTCCTTATAGTCACCTTCTCCCCTTTCCCTATGCCAAGTAGCTCCTGGGCGTTGCCTTGGTTGACTGCGAACTCCAAGTAGCCACCGCCTGCAACCAGCATGAGCAGCTTCCCTTCGGAGACCGCGGAGAACCTGCGGACATATGGCAGCTCGTGCTCGGCCCCGGAAATGGTGGCCCTCAAAAGGGCTCCATCCCCGGCTCCGAGCCTCTCCAAGACCTCGTGTGTAACGTTGGTCACGAGGTTCCCGAAGCCGTCGACGTGGATCACCGTTGCCTCCACTTCATTTCCTGAGACCACTGGACTGTAACTTTCGAGACTAATGTATTCGTGGATCTCGACGCCCATTTTCTCCGGGGAGACTCCCATGGACAGCAGGGCCCCAATGGGGCCGAACGTGTCCCTGCCGTCGAAGACATCAGATATCTTCTCAGGCAGGAGTTCCCTCTTGGTGATCTCGAAGACCCTCTCGACGCCCAGCCTCTCGGCTGCGGGAGCCAGGAGGCCGTTGTCCGGGCCCACGAGCCAAGCCCCCTCGGCCTTGATGATGATCCCCCTCCTGCTGCTCCCGACGCCGGGGTCGACGACGCCCACGTGGACTGTGCCCTCGGGGAAGTAGGGGACGCTGCGGGCGATGTGGAAGGCGCCCTCATCTATGCTGTAGTTCCCCACGTCGTGGCTGATGTCCACCAGGGTGGCGTCTGGAGCTATCCTGAGGATCGCGCCTTTCATCTCGGCAACGTACGAGTCCTTAAGCCCATAGTCCGTCAAGAGGGTGATAACCGGCATCCTGAACCCTTCTTATTGCTCCCTTCCAGCGGATAAAAGAATTGACCCATCCGGGCGCGTGTCGAAGGTGGTGATTCACGCGCAGATTTAATTTAAGTCGACCGCCATTGGACTAGCCATGAAGCTCGTTCTGTTCGGTCCCAAGAGGCTCGGAGCCCTCCAAGAAGAAGGGACAATCGTCGATCTAAACCTGGCCTACGCCACGTTGCTATCCAGTAAGGGTGCAGACAGTCCATACGCCCGGGCGGATGCCGAGGTGCCCAGCGACCTGTTGGTCTTCATCGAGGAGGGAGACTCGGCCCTGGAGGCCGCCGAGGAAGCCATCACCATGGTCAGGGGAGGGGCGGTCGAAGGCCCCCGAGGGGAGAGGTTAGCCTGCCGGTGCGAGGAGGTCAAGATCCACGCGCCCCTCCCGAGCCTCGCCTCCCGCATCGCCATGGCCGGCGCGAACTTCTACGACCACGCCGTGGGGGCTTACACCATGATAAGGGGGGTCAAGATCACGAAGGAGGAGATGAGGAGGCAGGTGGAGGAGGGAAAATCCCCGCCTTGGGGCTTCTGGAAGCAGGCCAGGAACGTCATAGGCCCCGATGAGCCCATCGTCTACCCCGCCAGGACCGGACGCCTCGACTACGAGGTGGAGGTGGCCGCCGTCTTCGGGAAGAAGGGGAAGGACATCCCGGAGGGTGATGCCATGGACTATGTTTATGGCTACACCATCGTCAACGACGTGAGCTGCCGGGACCAGCCCGGGGACCGGGGCCTCTTCCTCGCGAAGAACTTCGACACGTCTGTCCCCATGGGCCCCTGCATCGTCACCGCGGACGAGATAGGGGACCCCCACAAGCTCGGGATGAGGCTGAAGGTTAACGGCGAGCTCAAGCAGGACGGCTCCCAGGAGGACATGATCCGGGGCTACCCCTTCTGGATCAGCCTCCTCACCCGGGACATGACATTCCACCCCGGAGACATGATATGCGGCGGCACCTGCGCTGGGACGGCGCTGGACACGAGCCAGAGGGACAAGGAGGGCAAGACCGAGCCAGACAACTTCCTGAACCCCGGTGATGTCGTCGAGGCCTGGGTGGAGAAGATCGGCTACCTCCGCAACCCCGTCGTCGCAAAAGGGCAGTCTCTCTTTTAATCCTGAATCCCCCTTTTCTACGGGGATGACATTTTGAGCAAACGGTACGCAGCGGTCGACATCGGGGCGACGAACGTCAGGGTCGCAAGCGGCGACGAGGGCGGCCTCATAGAGAAGATAATGGAGAGGACGGACAGGGAGAACGGACCCAAGGGCGTCTCGGCCCAGATCATCCGCTTGGTCAGATCCCTTGAGATCGAGGAGCTGGCCACCATCGGCGTAGGCTCCATAGGCCCCATCGACATCGGCACCGGCAGCATCGTGAACACCCCAAACTTCCCATTCAAGGAGATCCCCGTGCTCGTGCCCCTGACCTTCGAGTTCCATGTGCCCGTCAGGATGCTGAACGACTGCGCGGCCGCGGTCCTAGGGGAGAAGAAGTACGGCGCAGGCAAGGGGCTGCGGAACCTTGTCTACGTCACGCTGAGCACGGGCCTGGGGGGCGGCGCCATCGTGGACGGGCACGTCCTGATCGGGAAGGATGGCAACGCCGTGGAGGTGGGGCACCTCACCATAGACCCCGACTCGCCCCTCGTCTGCGGATGCGGGTGCAGGGGCCACTGGGAGGCCTACTCG
>JAUWBQ010000198.1 GCA_030601645.1 Candidatus Bathyarchaeota archaeon
GAGGTAGGAGTCGCCAAGCCGGACCCGAGAATCTTCCACATCGCCCTTGAAAAGACTGGCTTGCAGCCCTCCGAGGTGGCATATGTCGGCGACTCCGTGGAGGACATCCAGGGCTCACAGGCCGCTGGCGTCCACACCGTCTTGATCAGGAGAGAGCAGCAATGGGAGACCTGGGGCAACAACTCAGATTTAGACTCGATTCTACGCCTATACGAGTCTAGGGAGGGTGCCGGTGTTACAGTCATCAAGAGCCTCCAGGAGCTCCTGAGCCTTTTCTGACTGGAGGTCCCATGTCTCGGGAAGACCTATATCCCAAATCCGGAATCTATAGGTGAGGTCCAACATGGTCCGAGTGCGCCGCTTCCCCACCGGAAAGGTCCCCTCAGACATCTTGAGACGAGTCGTCTTCGAGAGGCTGGGCGTCCCCTGTGATCGGCTGCTGCAGGGGCCCCACGTGGGGGAGGACGCAGCCGTGATAGACCTTGGGGATAGGGTGCTCGTCGTCGCGACGGATCCAATCACGGGTGCCGTTGGCAACGTAGGTTGGTTAGCAGTCCACATCAACGCTAATGACGTAGCCTCCACAGGCGCCAGACCTTTGTGGTTCCTGTGTGTTACGCTGCTCCCGGAGGGGGCCGGGGAGGAGCTCCTCGAGGGGATCATGGAGCAGATGCACGCCGCCTGCATCGAAGTGGGGGTGAGCCTGGTTGGAGGGCACACTGAGACGACCCCCGGGCTGGACAGGCCGATCCTCATCGGTTTCATGATGGGCGAGGCCGAGAAGGACAGGTATGTGACCACGGGAGGGGCTGTGCCCGGAGACGCGATCATCCTGACCAAAGGGGCTGGGATCGAGGGGACAGCAGTTCTAGCCGAGGATTTGGAGAGATACCTCCGAGGACGTGTGGATGAGGATATCCTGCAATCAGCACAGAAGATGATCAATCGAATAAGCGTCGTTCCCGAGGCCATGAAGGCCGTCGAGATCGGTGGGGTGCACTCGCTTCACGATCCGACGGAGGGAGGGCTATTGAACGGTATATGGGAGATGGCTGAGGCGTCTGGAGTCGGAGCCGAGATATGGGAGGAGTCGGTTCCCGTGGCTGAGGAGACCAAGATCATCTGCGAGGCCCTAGAGGTTGACCCCTTAAAGCTGATGGGCTCGGGCGCCCTGATGATTGTGGTGGAGCCGGAACGGGCTGGAGAGATGGTCGAGGCATTGCAGGAGATGGGTGTCGAGGCCTCAGTGATCGGAGAGGTCAAGACACTGGAATATGGTAGGACACTATTGAAGAAGGATGGGATCAGCGTACCGATCGATGCAGTGGATCAGGACGAGGTTTATAGAATCCTAGAAAAGTATGGCGTAGACGTTTGATACTCTAGCGCTAGTACCCGTATTCCAGGTGGTAGAAGGGGTTGGAGGGCTCGTGCCATATCTCCCTCGCCTCCCCAACTAGGAAGACGGACCCCACGACGATGACCATGCCCTTCTCACCCGCGAGCTTTATTGCTCGATTGACCGCCATCCTCACGCCCGCCACAACCTCGAAGGTCTTGTGATATTTCCCCACCTCGGCGGCGATCCTCGAAGACTTGGCCGCACGCCCCATAACCCTATGCGAGGTTATCACGAAATGGTCCGCGGCCTGAGCTATCTCCCCTATCATCTCGGCTATCTTCTTGTCGGAGGAGATGCTGACGACTGCGATGAGGTGGTCGTAGGTGAACTCGCTCAGGAGCGCTTCCTTGACCGCCTTGGCGGCCACCGCGTCCTTGGCTCCATCCAGCACGACCAGGGGGCGAGTTTGCATTACCTCCAACCTACCAGGCCAGCTCACCCCTCTCAGCCCACGCGCTATCGTGTCTCCGGGAACCTCTACTCCATGGAACCTTAGGGCCTCCACGGCACCCACAGCCGAGGCGGCGTTGAGGAGCTGGTGCTCCCCCATAAGGGGGATTGTCAGCTCATCGTAGCTACGAGAGAGCCCTTTCAGCTTGAAGATCTGCCCCTCGTAGCTGGAATCAAGCTTCTGGAATGTGATGTCCGTGCCGACCCGGAATATCCTAGAGCCCACGCCATCGCAGATCTCCTGGAAGAGACAGTAGACCTCGTCGTCTGCGGTCGCGGTGATCAGCACCCCGCCCTCCTTGACGATGCCAGCCTTCTTCTCCGCAATCTCAAGAACGGTGTCCCCGAGGACCTCCGTGTGCTCGAGGCTCACGTTGGTGATGACAGAGACCTGGGCCTTCACGACGTTGGTCGCGTCCAGCCTGCCCCCCATGCCCACTTCGAGGACGGCGTAGTCAACCCCCTCTTCGGAGAAGTACTTGAAGGCGATGGCGGTAATTATCTCGAAGAATGTGGGGTGCCTCAGCTCCGGTTCACCGGCCATCTCCTCGCAGATCGGCCTCACATCTTCAACGAGCCTGACGACATCCTCGACGGGTATCTGGCGGCCGTTAACCTGGATGCGTTCCGTGAAGGTGGAGAGGTGCGGAGAGGTGAACATCCCGACTTCGAAGCCGGCCTCCCGGAGTATGGATGCCACCATGGCTGTGGTGGATCCCTTGCCGCTGGTCCCCGTCACGTGGATGGATCTGAAGTCCTCGTGGGGGTCGCCGATCTGGGCCAGGAGGTGCCTGACGTAGTCAAGACCCAGCTTGGAGCCAAATCTCCTCACGGCGAAAAGCCACTCGATGTGCTCCCTGTACTTCCTCTCAAGGTCGGTGAGCCCGATCCCAGACAAGCACTGAGCACCTCGACTATTGGTCCTCTGTCTGTTTTATTTAAATGGGGATGATGGATGGATTCGTCTGAAAGATGCATTTGAGATCCAATCGATCCACATTCGTCTTCCTTAGACTTCAGTTCTCGTACTCCCTCGGGAACATCGCCCTGTAATGCGAGAAAGGACCGCAGCGGGACCGGTCCAGATCAGATTCTCGACATTGACATTTAGTGGCGTGATTTGCTTGAGATCCGTATATTGGCCACAGGGGTTAAGAAATCGAACTGACAAGATATACTTGAATGTCGTCCGCCGAGAGGGCCGCCGGTATCCTATTGGAGATAGAGCCACAGGAGTTCAGGGTCCTCCAGGCGATAGAGCTTGGCATGGCGCGCTATAGCTACGTCCCCCTAGAGGAGATATTCAAGTACGCCGGGATGCCCGAGAGCGAGGCCAAGTTCCGCCTCAGCGAGTTGGATAAGAAGGATCTGA
>JAUWBQ010000068.1 GCA_030601645.1 Candidatus Bathyarchaeota archaeon
CCTCGTCGGGGAGGGGACTGAGGTGATCGACCTTGGAGGGAGGACTGTGATCCCTGGCCTCATCGACTCGCACGGCCATTTCGTGAGGACTGGGGCGACTAGGATGCTCCTCGTGGATCTGAGCGAGGAGGCTGGGGTTAGGTCGATCGCCGATCTCCAAGATAAGCTCGCGGCTAGGGCTGAGGAGACACCCCCTGAGGAGTGGGTCACCGGCTACCAGGAGGACGACTCCAAACTCGCGGAGAAGCGCCATCCCTCCCGGTGGGAGCTGGACGTGGCATCAAAGGAACATCCTATCATCATTTCGACGGTGGGGGGCCACTTCTCCATCGCGAACAGCAAGGCCTTCGAGATGGCCGGTGTCACCAAGGAGGCCCCCGATCCCGTGGGAGGAAGGTTCGATCGGGATCCCGAGACCGGGGAGATGACCGGGGGCCTCCACGAGGCGGCAATCGAGATGATCAGGCCCGGCGGCCCCGTCTCGCCGACACGGGAGCAGTCCTACGAGGGAGCGAAGCAGATCCTGAAAGAGTGTGCTTCGGTCGGCCTCACCTGCGTCTACGACACGGTTGAGGGGTCTGAGATCAGGGCGGTCCTCGACCTGAAGAACCGGGGAGAGCTCCCTATCAGGGTGCGGATGGACGCCAAGATAGAGCTCCTCCCCGAGCTGGAGAAGCTGGGCGTCTATAGGGGCCTAGGGGACGATTGGGCCCGGATCTGCGGATTAAAGTTCTTCTTCGACGGGGCGATCTCGGCCAGAACAGCGGCTGTTACAGAGGAATATCTGAACAAGCCCGGCTTCTACGGGGTGATGGCCACCACCCGGGAGATCGCCACGGAGACCATCATGGAGGCCTACGCGGCCGGATACAGGATCTCTGCCCACGCCAACGGCGACCGGGCCATCGCCATGTACCTGGACATCATGGAGGAGGCCCAGGCCATGTATCCCAGGGAGGACCCCCGGAACAGGGACATCCACTGCACCGTGATAACCCCCGAGCTCGTGGACAGGATAAAGAAGCTGGGAATACTGCCCACCATCTTCGGGCCCTACGTCTACTATCACGGGGACAAGCTGCTGCCTGCCTTCGGGGGGGAGAGGCTGGAGAGGATGTTCGCCGCCCGGAGCTTCCTGGACGCCGGTGTCAGGATCGCCGCCCATTCCGACCACCCCTGCGCCCCCTACCCGCCGATGATGGCCATCCACGGGCTGGTGAACAGGACCACGAAGGCGGGTAAGCCGATAGGACGGAGCCAGAGTGTCTCGGTGATGGAGGCCCTTAGGCTCTACACGATAAACGCCGCGTACCAGCAGTTCGATGAGGATCGTCTTGGATCCATAGAGCCTGGTAAGCTGGCGGACATGGTGGTCCTAGGTGAGGACATCCTTACAACATCCACTAACTCCATCATTGACATCCCAATCGACATGACCATCATAAACGGTGGTGTGGTTTACAAGCGAGAAATATAATATTGAATCGGGTCATTGCTCCCTGAAACTTTTTATCGTCTAAAAGGTTTATGTCAAATGAGGAAGGGATCCAGATTGAAAGTCATAATTTCCGTGGATATGGAGGGCATCTCGGGCATCGTCGACGGCAGCATGACGGGCCGGGATAAGCACGACTACGGGAAAGGCAGGGCACTCATGGTTGCGGACGTGAACGCCGCCATCGACGGCATCCTGGAAGTAGATCCGGAGGCCGAGATAGTGGTGAGCGACGCCCACGGGGGCATGATCAACATAGAGCCAGAGGAGCTCAATGAGGCGGCTGTTCTCGTGAGGGGGACCCCGAAGCCCCTGACACAGATGGCGGGCATCGACGACTCCTTCGACGCGGCCATGTTCGTCGGCTTCCACTCCAAGAAGGGGACCCTCCACGGCGTCCTGAGCCACACGATCTCGGGGCGATCCATCGAGAGCATCACCATCAACGGAACCGAGGTAGGGGAGACCGCTATCAACGCCGCCATCGCGGGCCACTACGACGTGCCCGTCGTCTTCGTCGCAGGAGACAAGGCCACCACGCTGGAAGCCAAAGCCCTGAACCCCGAGATCGAGGTCGCGGCGGTGAAGGAAGCCATCGGGAGGACCGCGGCGAAGTGCCTACACCCGGCGAAGGCCAGGAAACTGATCAAGGAGAACGCCGCGAAAGGCCTGAGGAATCTGGACAAGATGAAACCTTTCACCTTCGAGCCGCCCGTGGAGACCGTCGTCAGGTTCACCAACGCCAAGATGGCCGACGCCGTGGAGTTCATGCCCTCCGCCGAGAGGCTCGACGGCAAGTCCGTCAGGTTCGTCCAGGACGACTTCATCAAGGCCTTCGGGGCCATCAGGGCCTCCATCTCCATAGCGGGCGCCGTCTCCAGCTGATCCCCCCTCTGCAAATCCTACAGACGGAACTAAACCGAACTGATCACGTACTGGCTGGACCTAACCACTGACAACTATGCAGACCCCCTAGAACTCGCTCGAAGAAGAGGGGGGGCGTGCATCCGCCTGAGAACAACGCTCCAATCAACGAAAGCAACCTGAAAACACCTCCTCACCGATCCGATTCCAGTTGAAAACCTGAGCAATTACGAGAAAAACCCAGATGATTTCGAGCCCCCCCACACTCCACCACAAGGGGGGGGAGGGGGGGGGGTCATGCAGCGGAACCGGAAAAACCCTCCCCACAACGAAAGGAACCGGAAAACGACCCCGATACGATCAGAATCATGTCAAAAGGAGTACTTATGCAATACAAAAACCGCTATAAGCGGCAGCCATTATAACCCTCCGAAAAAACCCTTATGACCACCTACCGGTCATAACCACTGAAAACGCCATCATACACCACCCACCCACACCGAGAACAACTTAGAACGACCGATAGTGGGCCCGGAGGGATTTGAACCCACGACTCCCAGGTTATGAGCCTGGTGCTCTAGGCCAAGCTGAGCTACGGGCCCCCAGCAACAATATACCCCAACCCACAGATAAATAAGGCTTCCACAAGTCACAGAACCCTTAAACAACACCCAAGCAGAGGTCAGAACGAGACAACCATGTCCCTCCAGATCTGGGAGCCCATGATCTACATATTCGCCCAGGGAGCCCTCGCCGGCATGGTCACCGGCTTCGCCGTCCGCAAACTCAACAAAGCCATCGCAGCAGCCGTAGGCCTCCTATTCCTCGTCGTCAACGTCCTATGGATCGCCCGCATGATGGAGATCGACCTAACAATCCCCCAGCTCAACGCCCTCATGGACAACCTCGTCGCCCTCCTCCCCTTCACCCCCCGGGAACTCATAGAATCCTACGGCTCCAACCTCGGAACCCTCACCAGCCTCCCGTTCATCGGCGGCCTCCTCGTCGGCGCCTGGATCGGCTTCAAGCTCGCCTGACCCAGCCGGGAAGAAATATAAACGTCCTATTCCACATACAGGTAGCCCGTGCTCCGGTGGTGTAGTTCGGCCAAGCATTCCGGCCTTTCGAGCCGGAGATCCCGGGTTCGAATCCCGGCCGGAGCACCATCCAGAACTATTTATATTCCTAACAACTCCAGAAAACCTGGGACCCAAGAGCTGATCAGTGCCTCTTAGACGCGATGATCTCCCGGCACTGGTCGGCGTACTCGCAATAATCCAAACAGGAAGCCTCCTTATCCAGCCTCTGCCACTCCGCACCGCAATCCAGACAGAGCCCCGTCCCCTCGTCGCTCCAGATCTCGACACTCCCGCCGCAGCTATGGCATTTAACATACTTCACGGTCGGCCTGATGAAATCCCGGATCCCCGGACAAGTCTGGGGATCAGTCACAGCAGGCCTCTTAATCCTGAAGCTCACGACATCTCCCCCTTCACGCCGACCACATGCCTCCTGACCGGGATCCGCTTACCCGAGGCCTCCACGGCCCAGCCCACGACCCTGAAGAGGGAAGAGCAGCAGGGGACCTCCATGATGGCGACCGTGACGCTCCTCACGTCGTTATCCCTCAAGATGGCCGCCAGCTTCCGGCCATAGCCCCGCACATCGTCAAACTTCGGACACCCGACCACCACAACCCTCCCAGAGAGCAGCGAACCATGAAAATCAGGGTGGGCCACGGGGACACAATCCGCCACAACCAGCAAGTCTGCGTCATCGTAACGGGGGCCCCTCGGAGGCACAAGATTGAGCTGGACAGGCCAGTGCATCAAGGCCGATCCATTCATACCATGCTGATCCCCGGAAGCCTCCAGGCTCAGAGCCGCGGCCGACGGACGCCCACGAGCTCCCCCTTCAACCTCAGCAAGGTATTCGTGGACCGCCTCCTCATCGAAAGGCGGGGCCTCCCTCTCGACGATCCTCAACGCGCCCTGGGGACAGTGGCCCAGACATGCTCCCAGCCCGTCACAGTAGACATCACTAACCAATCTGGCCTTACCGTCGACGATCTTCAAAGCGCCCTCGGCGCAGCCAGGAATGCACAGCCCGCAGCCGTTGCACAGCTCCTCGTCTATCTCTATAATCATCCTCTCTTCCATAAGTCACGCCTCATGTGGTACAAAGACAAACTCATCACTGAGCTTCATCCATCCCTCTCCTGGCATCGCCCGCCCATGGGACAGTAGTTCTCAGCATGCATTTCCACGATCTTGAAAAGAGAGTCCACGGTATCGTGGTTGACACGGTAGAAACGCTCCTTCCCCCTCCTCTCCACCTCCACGAACCTGCACCGGACTAGGGGGCGTAGGTTGTGGGAGATCATACTCTGCTCCTGGCCCAAAGATTCCGCCAGCTGGGAGACGTTCATAGGCCCCTCCGTCAGAGCCTCAAGCGCGGCCAGCCTCGTCGGGTTGCCTAGGATGGAGAAGAACCGATAACAGGTCTCGCTTAACCCCTTCTTCAACTCTACCACAACATATGAACGTATTTTCATATGAAAAATATCTCATACGTATATAAGGGTTCCCAAAAAAGCAGCCGATGATCAGCCCCTCGTCTTGAATAACAGCCAATTCTCGGCCTTGTCCGTGAAGTGAACCAGGGTGTAGCGTCCTCTCATCTTCTTTCCGCGGAGCTCGAAGACAAGCTTGTCAGGCTTCCGGCTCTCCAGTAAGAAGGTACCACGATCCCAGATCTCCACGGTACCTGCGCCGTACTCTCCCTCGGGGATGACGCCCTCAAAGTCGATGTAGTCTAGGTCATGATCCTCCACAGCGACTGCAAGTCTCCTTAAACCCGGCCTGGTAGGTGGTTCTTTCGGCACCGCCCAACTCTTGAGCACCCCGTCCATCTCGAGCCTGAAATCCCAGTGCAGGCGGCTGGCATCGTGCCTCTGCACAACGAATCGACCCGTCACACCACCCCCCCGGAACCTTGGACGCCTTATCTATAATAACAAGTAGCATATATCCAACCAGAAGGAGACCGAGATGGACATAGACAAGAACATCGCCAAGGTCAGGGGGGAGTTCCCTGTCCTCAAGTACAAGACGTACATGAACAGCGCCGCCCACGGCCCCGCCTTGAAGCGGGTCTGGGACGTCATCCAAGATTTTTGGTCATTCAGGATTAACGAGGACCCGGATCCCCTGGCTCCGGACGCCAAGGGAGAAGCCGCCAGGCTCATCCACGCCGATGAAGATGAGATCACTTGGTGCGCCAGGGTGACCCAGGGGTTCAACATGGTGGCCAGCTTGCTAGATCTCAAGAAGGGGGAGAATGTAGTGGTCACCGACCTCGGTTACCCTTCCAACGTCTTCGTCTGGCTACCTTTCCGTGAGAAGGGTGTGGAGATCCGTAGGATACAGAATATGGATGGGATAATAAGTATCGACGATTTCGAGAAGGCAATCGATGACGACACCCGCGTTGTCTCCATGAGTCGCATCGAGTGGACGAGCGGCCTGAGGCATGACATTGAGGCCATCTCGGGAATTGCCCACGAACACGGGGCCTTGGTAGTCGACGACGCGTACCAAGCCGTCGGGCCCATCGATGTCGACGTCCACAAAGACGGCGTGGACTTCCTCCTGGTTGGGAGCGCGAAGTGGCTGTGCTGTCCCCCCATGAACGGCATCTTCTACATCCGGAAGGACCTCATCGACCGATTCGAGCCAACATACAGGTTCTACAACCAGGTGGAGGAGGCCTTCAGGGATCAGCCGCCGTGGTCTCACCCTTCATCGGATAACATCGCCTCTTATGACAAGCCCCTCCTGACGACGGCCGACAAGTTCTACAGGGGCTGCGTCGCGGAGAGCGCGGTCTGGGGGTTCCACGCGGCCCTAGAATACTTCAACATGCTGGGAGGTAAACAGAGAGAAGAAAGGATCCTCAAGCTAAGCGGATATCTGATTGATGGCCTCAGAGAGTTGGGGGTGAAGGTGAATACCCCCCTGGAGCCAAAGGAAAGGGGCGGACTCGTCACATATAACACCGGGAACCACGAGCTGAACAAGGAGAGCCACAGGAAGTTCCTGGATGAGAGCATCATCGTCGCCTTGAGGTACTCTGGAGGCATCGGCGGAATAAGGGTCTCGACCCACTTCTTCAACACCGAGGAAGATATAGACAGGCTGCTTGAGGTCCAAAAAAGGGTTCTGAAATGATCTCCAACACCTTCTTATCTCCTCTATTTTGGTATTTTTATAAGAGGGCATACCTTATCCACGAGTCGAAACACAGGAGGCAGACGGTGGTTGAAACTCCTCGAATACCAGGCTAAGGAGATATTCAGAAGATACGATATCCCGACCCCTAGGAGCGAAGTGGCGGAATCACCTAAGGGTGCCAGGGAGATCGCCGAGAGGCTCGGCCCTGTAGCCATAAAAGCCCAGCTCCCCGTGGGAGGCAGGGGTAAGGCGGGGGGCATCAAGTTCGCAGAAAGCCCTGAGGAAGCTGAAAAGATTGCTGGGGGGTTACTGGGCAGCAGGATCAAAGACATCGAGATCCAGAAAGTCCTGGTCGAAGAGAAGCTCGACATCAAGGACGAGTTATATCTAGGCGTCACCGTCGACAGGAAGAACAGATGCTACGTGGTCCTGGCCTCCTCGGAGGGGGGGGTCGACATCGAGGAGGTTGCAGAAGAGACCCCTGAGAAGATCGTGAAGCAAATGATTGATCCCCTCCTAGGCATTAGAGACTACCACTGTCGCTCCGTGGCCAAGCGGCTCGGCTACTCCGGCCGGGAGATGAATGATCTGGCTGGATTCATCAGAAAGCTCTACAGGGTGGCTTTCGAGATGGATGCCGAGCTCACCGAGATAAATCCTCTAGCCCTGACTGAGGAGGGATTCATAGCGGCTGACGCCCGTTTGAACATTGACAATAACGCCCTCTTCAGGCATCCCAACATCGCAGAGATCCAGCGAGAGGGGGAACTCTCCGAGTTCTCGGCAAGAGAGCAGGAGGCTAGAACCCTTGGCCTGACCTACGTGGAGCTTGACGGTGACATCGGGGTCATCGGCAACGGCGCAGGGCTCACAATGGCGACCCTCGACTCGGTGACTCTCCTGGGAGGGAAGCCGGCCAACTTCCTCGACTTAGGCGGCGGGGCCTCCCCGGAGAGGATCGAGACTGCGGTCACTTTCGTCATAAAGGACCCAAGGGTGAAAACCGTCTTTGTAAACATATTAGGTGGCATAACCAAGTGCGACGATACCGCCCTAGGCATCATCGAGACCCGTAGGCGACTGGGGTCTGAGAAACCCATAGTGGTGAGGATGATGGGGACCAACGAGGAGGAGGGGAAGAGGCTGCTGGAGGAGGCGGGGATCGAAACATTGGACACGATGGAGGAGGCCTCTGAGAGAGCGGTCGCCCTCGCAGGAGGGAGCTGAAGACGAGGCTCATCGACGAGGAGACCCGGGTCCTGGTGCAGGGGATCACAGGCTCACAAGGCCGCTTCCACACGGTGCTCATGCTAGATTTCGGGACGAAGATAGTGACCGGGGTCACTCCAGGTAGGGGCGGGGAGACCGTTGAAGGTGTTCCAGTCTTCGACACCGTCACCGAGGCCCAGCAGGAATGTCCGGCCGACGCCTCGATAATGTTCGTCCCGGCCCGGGTCGCCCTTGACCCCGCTTTAGAGGCAATTGAGGCGGGCCTGGATCCCGTAGTCATCATAACGGAGAACATACCGGTGAGGGATACCATGGAGATCTTGTCAAGGGCGAGGCTCAGAGGAACGACCATCGTGGGCCCCAATACCCCGGGTCTCATCAAGCCAGGAGCCTCGAAGATGGGGATAATGCCCTCCCAACTCTTCAGGAGGGGCTCCGTGGGTGTGGTCTCTAGGAGCGGTACCCTGTTCTACGAGATAGCCGCCCACATCACCCGGATCGGT
>JAUWBQ010000106.1 GCA_030601645.1 Candidatus Bathyarchaeota archaeon
AGCCCACTCAGAAACTCAGAGTCGCCTGAGTAAAAGTACTCCACGAAGAACCTGGTGTCATAGACGCTCCTCTCGGGCATCCTCCTCCCTCATCTCGTCCAGCAACCCTTTCAACTCTTCCACGTCGCCCTTCCCGGCGCCACTCCCAGCCAGATCGAAGATGCTGGTGTGCCGCCTCACCACGATCCTGCCCTCCTCCTCCACGACCTCGACCTTGGAGCCCTCCTCTATCTTGAACTTCCTCCTCAACTCAGCCGGTATGGTAATCTGCCCTTTCCTCGTAACGGTGACCTCAGTCATACACAGCCCCAAGTACAACACAATTAAATGTACAACATAAACCTTCCCCCTACTTTGCCAATATGCCACCTATCCCCCTAAGTAGCGCAGAGCCTCAAATCATGCGAGCAAGCCACGAACACAACCTCCCCAAAGCCCACAAACCGATCCTCGGAGACCAAGCCACCGCCACACTATAAACCAACCATGCAGCTCCAGGAGGAGAACAAGGAGAGAGCACGAAGACAAGGATGCATGGAATAATTTAGATCTTGGAGACTAATTCTCCTGTGAGTTTAAATCCTCTCACGGAGATTCTCTGACCTATTCCACCCAACCAAACAGATGGGTAAAAATATATATGGCCACATCACTATTTGGGTAATTGGTGTATTGGGTTGACCGAGACAACATACCATGAAAAGAAGCTCTACATCCCGGCGGAGATACGAGAAAAACTGGGCCTAAAGCCCGGAGAAAAGCTCAACGTGACCATAATAGACCGGAAAAGCTTCAAGGTCGAACTGCAGAGGAAACTCCCCGAGGAGGAGCTCATGGAGGCCCTGGAAACCCCTCCCGAGATAGGCGTGCCTGACGTACTGACCCGAAGGGAGATCTATGAAGACATCCCTTGACGGCAGGGAACTCTCGGAGAGCACCCACCCAAGAAAGAAGATACTCATAGACACCATGATCCTATGCTACGCCCACGACCGCCTCAGCCCCCACAACCCCAGGGCCTCCCTCATCATGAAAGCCGCGATAAACGGCAACATCGATGCACACCTATCGTATCAAAACCTCGCCGAGTTCTACTCCGTCGTCACAGGAAGACGCGTCGAGCGGCCAATCGCCCCCGCCCAAGCCGCGAGGCTGAGCAGACTCTACGAAGAATGCGTCGACATCAAGATCCTGCTACCGACCGAGGAGGCCTACAGAGAAGCCCTGAACACCGCCGAGGACCGGCAAGTCACAGGCGGAGACATATTCGACTGCATACTCGCATACACCGCCAGAGGAAAAGTGGATACGATCTGGACAGACAACACAAGACACTTCACAGCTTACTCCTTCCTAAAAGCGGAAAACCCCCTGAAATGGGAGTGGAAAGAAACAGAGGAACAAAAAGAACAGAGCCGATGAAATCAAGGTCAAAGCCATCGAATAACGGCGATATCGGAAGACCTTCGCCGACAGCCCCACAGGCTAGACGCCACCACCCTCAACCACGAACAGAACCTACCTAGAGACCACAGCCTCATCCTGGGAGACACAGCCATAATCACACTCTAAACCATACAAGAGGAGGAGATCAGAGAGATGCCCCGAAGACCAGGATACATCCAGTAGAAACGTAATCTCCCACGCAAGTCCGTACCATCCGCGAAGGAATAAGATTTAAGTAATACCCACCAATTTGGTATTAACTAGGTTGACATTATGACCAGAGTCGTAAGTGTTACGAAGAAGGGGCAGGCGACCATCCCCAAAGATCTAAGGGAGAAGTTCAAGGTCGGCAACAAGGTTCTCGTAGTGGAAACCGATGAGGGCATCCTATTCAAGCCCCTGCCCCGACCCGAAGACGAATTCGGCTCCCTGAGGGATCTCTTTGAGGGGAGGACCGCAAGAGAGATCCTAGATGAGGCCAGAGCCCGGGACCTGATGAGGGAGAAGGAGCTGCTGAAGGCGGCTGAGAAATGAACATCGTCTTTGACACCGAGACACTCCTGGCCTTCTACTTGGGAGAACCGGCAGGAAAGGCGGTGGAGAGGCACCTTATCGAGACGATGAAAGGGAAGATAAAGGGCTATCTGAACATCGTGAACCTAACGGAGCTCTACTACATACTGTATCGTCAGAACCCAGAGATAGCCGAGGAGAAGGAAAGGAACATCAGAGGATATGGTGTGGAGATCGTCCCAGTCGAAGACAACGAACTCTGGAGGGAAGCGGCGAAGACGAAGGGAAAGCACGCCCTCTCCCTCGCTGATGCCTTCGCGGTTGCTACGGCGAAAGTGAAAAAGGCGAATCTTCTGGTTGGTCGAGATGCGGAATTCGATGGCATGGATATCTCGATAGAGCGAATAAGCTAGGGCAGGCACAAGTTTAACCACATTCACCTATTCTGCGCGCGCTGTATCCTTAGATTCACAAATGCTAACAAGAAACAGACCGCTGCATCATCAAAACAGAATGGGAATAAATCAAAGCGTAATAAATGGAAGACCTGATCAAACACATGCGCGCGCAACACCGAGATAGAGAACAGCATCGTCATGGAGGGAACCTACATAGGCTACGGAAGACACATCACAGACAGCCTCCGGAAGAAACGTCAATATTCTAACCTACGAACAAAACCTCCCCAAAGGCCACAAACCAATACTAGGGGACAAAACCACAGCCACCCTATAACGAATACAACCCCAACGAGAGATCAAGAAAAGACCAAGAGCACACAGATACAGGATCCTATAATATTCTAAATACTACCCAAGAACCCCTTAATCCATGTAACCGGGAACAGGGAAACATTCTCGGAACTTTAAAAAAAAACCTTCAACCCGCCCAAAAAACCGTTATAAGCGGTAACCACTTACAAGCCGACGAGAGGCCGGATAGCCTCATGCACTCCAGATTTCACCGAATTATTCCACGATTATCTTGACACACACCTTGATCGCGCCAGGATGATCCTCCACGTCGATCCACTCATCATACCCCCCTGGTCTAACCAGATCTCCTGTAAGGGACCCCAAAGCGTGCATATGAGCTGCACTAAAATGTAATACCTTTTTATATTACAACTTTGTAGTAACGATCCCGTGGTATACTTGACAAAGACCGTGACAGTATCCGCAAAGATCGACGTAAAGCTCAGAAGGAAGCTCGCCGAACTAGGCATAAAGCCCTCAGAAACCATAAGGAGAGCCCTCGAGAGGGAGGTCGAGGAGAGGACGCGCGAGAAGCTCCAGGAGACGATTGAGAACGCCAGCGTAATACTATCCAAAGTCGACAGAGAGGACTGGGTGAAATCCATCAGGGAGAGCCGGGATGAGAGATGAAGCCCCTCTACGACTCCTCATCGATAATAAACCTATGCACCGAGAGAAAAATAGAGAGGCTGCTGGAGGGCTGCACCCTGAACCTGGCCTTCTACGAGCTGGGGAACGCCGTCTGGAAACAGGTTCACCTCCATAAATCCCTGACGCAAGAGGAGGGCGGCGAAGCCCTGGCGGCCCTCACAGAGGTGTATGGGCAGATGAGAGAACTCCACGTCGAGGACGCATCGTCCATCCTTAACATAGCCGTCGAAGAGGGGCTAACCTACTACGATGCCTCGTACATCCACGCTGCCATGAAGAATGATGCAGTGCTCGTCACAGACGACAGAAAGCTTCACACCGCAGCCAGCAAATACGTGGAAACTACGACTAGTGAAGAGCTCAACTGAACAGAATCCCCTCCAGTTCCATAACCCCATGCATGGCGAGGAGAATACGGAGTCCAAGCGCGCAAACCGTGTAAAAGAGGGATAGAGAGATCTTGTAGAGGGCAGAATGATCTATCATCTACAACAGGGTGTCCATCAGAGGCGCCCACCATCTTCGGAGAAAAACACGTGCTCGACATGAAGTGTCTTCATCGCCCCCTTTACTATCAATAGGGTTCACACCGGCGTACTGAATATCGAGATAGAGAACGCCATCCTTGAAGCCTCTCGACTGCAGGAGAATAATCACGGACAGCCCCACAGGCCAGAACGACACCCCCCTCAACCACGAACACAACTCCCCAAAGGCCACAAACCAAAACTCGGAGACAAAGCCACAGTCACACTCTAAACCCAAAGTACAACCCCGAGGAAGAGGAGGAGATCAAGGAGAGGCCACGAAGACCAGCGTACATCGAACAATGACATTCCCGAGGAGAACCGTCCTCCCAAATTCCTATCCTGTGGGAGGAGGCGCACGGCTTCTTAGGCACGAGACCCGAACACCTTCCACTCGTGCGGTGCAGGACCTACATGAAAGGTCTCGCGACATCACTATATGGACCGGGTATACCATTAAGTTTATTACTGGGTATACTAAAAAGTTTATTCCGGTGGTCTGATGGCCGTCGTAAGCGTCAAGGTCCCAAAATGGGTCAGGGAGAAGATGAAAGCATACGGCGAGGTCGTGGAGTGGCCCGAGGAGATCAGGCGGCTGATCATCACCAAGATCGAGGAGATAGAGAGGGTAAGAGCGGTTGAGACAGCCATCAAGCTCCTGGAGCAGATACCTCCGACGCCCAAGGGAACGGCTGAAGACCTCGTGAGGGAAGACCGTGATCGTCATTGACGCGTCAACCCTGGCGAAGTTCATCCTGAAGGAGGAGGGATGGGAGGAAGTCGCCGAGCACCTGAAGGCTGGAACCCTATCCGTAAATCTTGTCGTGAAGGAGGTCGCCAACGCCGTGTGGAAGAGGTTTAGGCAAGGCGCAGCATCCCGCGAAGAATCAGAGATCATGCTCAATGCTCTAAAGGAGATCCAAGAAAGAGCCGTCAAAGTCGAGGGAGAGCTCACCTACCTGGATGGAGCAGCCGAGATAGCCTTCAACCGGGATATAACCATCTACGACTCGCTCTACATCGCAATGGCGAAGGAAAAAGGATTGAAGCTGCTAACGGCGGATGAAACCCAGGCAAGCGTCGCAACCGCCGAAAATGTACCCACCATACTTCTAACCTAGTCCCGCAATCTCACCCTCACACGCAATAAAACCCGATCTCCCTCCGACTCTAGGAAACCTCCTCCCGGTCGAATCAAACAACAATCACTCACAAAAGTCACGAGCAAAGAATCCGCCTAATAAATCCTACAACCTAAATAAGGTGACCGACCCATGAAAAAATAAGCCACATACAAGAGACACCATGAAACCCACGAAACTCACCCCCGAAGAAAAAGCCGTACTCGCCATGGACATGACAGATGCAATCACCAGAATATGCGCGGACGGCATACGGTACAACGACCCAGAGATCACCGATGAAGAGCTAATAGAAGAGATACGGAGACGCATCACCAAGAGAAGAAGTGAGTAAACTGGACACCTACCTGGGACTGGTCAAACGACTCATCACAAGCCTCAACAGGGCGGGTATCGACTACATGTTCACAGGCGCCATCGTAGCCAGCTACTACGACACCCCCCTCAACCACGAACACAACCCCCCAAAGGCCACAAACCAAAACTCTGAGACAAAGCCACCGTCACCTTATAAAACTCCTAAACTCTAGGAGGAGAAAAAAGAGAGACAACCCCGACCAGAACACACAGTAGAAGGTACACGACCACCTGAATATACCGAACGAAACTCTTTTTCCGAACGCCTCCCCCCAAGTACCTGAATTCTTCCCCCATGGGGAGCAACGGATCAAACTTAATAACAGCCGTATTCTAATCGAATACAGTGATCGCCTTGACGTTCAAGGTCACAACCGTAAGGCTGCCCGAAGCGACGCTGGAGGCCCTCCAAGATCTCACAGACAAACTCCAGCGAGAGAGATCCGACATCATGAGGGAGGCCATGCAGATAGGGATCGGGGAGATGAAGCTACGCCTAGCCCTGGAGCTGTACACCAAGGGCAAGGTCTCGTTCGGGAGAATGGCCGAGCTGACAGGCTTAGGCTACAGAGAGCTCTCCCTAGCCCTCAAACGGAGAAACGTCACACTCAGATACGGAGAAGAGAGGTTCGCCGAAGATATCGAGCAACCGGTGGGATAGTTGGCGGCATCCTCGGACGCCGGCCCCCTCATATGGCTGGGAAAATGCGACACCCTACACCTGTTGAGGAAGCTATACACTGAGATAGTTATTCCCGAGGCGGTCTACGAAGAGGCGGTGTCACGCGGGCTTGAAAAAGGGTTTGAGGACGCTCAAATA
>JAUWBQ010000185.1 GCA_030601645.1 Candidatus Bathyarchaeota archaeon
TTGCAGTCAGTAGAATGTGTTTAAGAGAATGAAACAAAACACCTCAACTGAAAAATGCTTGAGTCCTTACCAGCGAAAAAAGTAGATAATAATACGAAATTCTACGGAATAAAACGCCGGTCAAGCGATTCCATAACCCCTTACACCAAACGGAGACGAAAAAACCGCTTCAAGAATATAGGGAGAGGGGGGATGCAAAGATCTCCAATGACCAACAGTCCTCTCCCCCAAAGGAACGAGGAAAACACTCCCCCACGATCCGATTAAGGTCAAAAGCAGGAGCTATTCCTAGAAGATCATGTTTCGGTGCCAGACGCAAGCCCACCGACGAAGGTCACCCTCACCGTGTCCCCGTCCTCCAGCCCGAACCTCTCCCGGAGCCCCACGGGCGAGATGACCTCCATCACAGAGAGGTCGTAAGACGTCCTGTCCGCAACTATCAGCGCCCCCTCCACCTCCCCATTCACCAGCAGGTGATAGCACCGCGCCCCCCCGAACGCCCTGTCGCTGTCCCTGAAGCCCTCGAGGTGGACCCCCGGCAGCATGTCCAGCCTCCGCCTCTGCTCCAGGTCGGCCTCCCCGATCCTCAGGTTAAGCGTCCCCGGATACGGGTCGAAGCCCAGCTTCTCCACGATCTGATCCCGGTAGCCGGGGCGGGTGATATAATACCTCCCCTGGTACATCCCGCTGAACACAGCCCCCTCGAACTCGAAGACCTCCCCCTCCACCCCGTCCAGCTCCGCCCTGAGTGCCGTGTAGACCTCCTCGAGGGCCCTCCTGCCCTCACCGGTCACGCGGATGAGGCTGCCGTCGGATCCGATCCTCCGGGACACCAGCCCCGCCCCCTCCAGCGCCCTCAGATGCCTCGACGCGGACTGCTGAGAGCACCCAAGCATCGCGGCTAGCTCCGTCGTGGAGACCCTCACCGCTCTCCGCAGAGACCCCAGCCTCATAAGCTCCAACAGGGTGAACCACAGGGACGGCCCAACCCCCAAACCATCAGACGAGACCAAACTACCCAAAAAAGAGTATGAACCAAATATAAACGGATCTCTCAGCCCTTCGCAACAGCCACCGGAACAGACACCATCACCTTACGCCCTAAACCCAGGTAATGGCTCACATCGGCGACCCTGTGGACGTCCTTATAGCTTTCGGGACTCTCCTCCTCCAAGATACGCCCACTAGCCGCCTTCACCACGATCCCCTTACGCTTCAGCTGCTGCACTATCTCACGGGCTTGGAACCGCCTACGGGCACCGGTCCGAGACATCACTCTCCCCGCGCCGTGGGCCGTGCTGGCGAAGGACATCTCCTCCCCCTTATCCGTGCCCACGAGCAGGTAGCTGGCCGTCCCCATCGTCCCCACGAGGAGCACGGGCTGGCCCGTCGACTTATAGTCATCCGGCAGATCCGCCCTCCCGGGACCGAAGGCACGGGAAGCCCCCTTACGGTGGACCACCACGTCCCTCCGCTTCCCGTCGATGACATGCGTCTCTTTCTTCGCCGTATTATGGGTCATCCCGTAGACTAGCTTCATCCCCATGTCCTCCGCCGACCGCTTGAACGTCTCCTCGAACGCCGTACGCACGTGGTGCATGATGACATGCCTGTTCAGGAACGCCCAGTTGACCGCGCAGGACATCGCCTCATAATAGTCCTCAGCCTCCCGACTCTTCAGCGGGGCACACGCCAGCTCCCTGCTCGGAATACGGATGCCGTACTTCCTCACCGCCCTGTCCATGATCCGGATGTAATCCGTCGCGATCTGATGCCCGTAACCCCGGGAACCAGTGTGGATCCAGCAGACGATCTGATCCTGTTCTGTGATACCGAACGTCTTCGCCACCCCCTCATCGAAGACCTCACGAACGCGCGCGATCTCGAGGAAGTGATTCCCAGCACCCAGCGTACCTAGCTGACTCGAACCCCGCTTCTTAGCGCGATTAGAGACTTTATCCGTATTCGCCTCTCTCATGCAGCCCCCCTCCTCCATGTGCTCGGAGTCACCATCCCAGCCATAACCCTCGCTGATAGCCCAGTCAACGCCCTCTGAGACGGCCCTGTCCAGCTGGCTCGTGGAGACACGGATCCTGCCCCCGACGCCAACACCACAAGGAACAAGTCTGAAGATCCTGTCGATGAGCTCCTGCGCCTTCGGCTTCACCTCCTTATACGTGAGATCAGTACGCATGAGGCGCACACCGCAGTTAATATCGTAGCCAACGCCTCCAGGGGTGATGATCCCCTCCTCGGAGTCGAAGGCCGCTACACCCCCAATCGGGAAACCATATCCCTGATGACCGTCGGGCAGAGTGATACCATACTTCTGAATCCCTGGCAACTGGGTGATATCCAGGGCCTGGAAGAGGGTATCATCCCTCCTCATCATGTTAAGGAGAGACTCGTCAGCGTACACACGGGCAGGAACCCGCATGTAACGATTATACTCCACGGGCACCTCCCAGATCAGATCATCAACTTTCTTAAGCGGAATATCCATGAAATCTCAAAAAACGTAATCAATTGGGGGGTAATAAGACTTTTTTGGTGCGAACACCAATAATGAACACGAGATGCAGCTCAAGGTGACGAGGACGATCCCCCTCGAAGAGGTCATACAACGTGTAACTGAAATCGAACAGAGGTACACAGAAAGCATGTATGACATCCCCGAAAAATTCAACAGAGGACTCGTGGGCAGAGATGTATTCGAAGACTATGTGGAGTGGATGGGGATGGTCCACGCCCTCAGAGCCTGGAGGGAGGGTGAGGACTTTGACTACCTCACCGAGGATGTAATGGAACTCGAATGGGAGGAGTTCTCCAAACTCACCCCGAGACGGTTGGATCTCCTCGATCAGATCTCAAGAGTAAGATCCGAGTCAATCAACGACTTTGCATCCAAGATAGGAAGGGACGTGAAGAACGTCTACACGGATCTCAAGAAACTGGAGGGCCTGGGCCTGATCAGGCTGGTGAAGGAGGGCAGAAGCATGGTCCCGGAACTCCTCGTCCACGAGGTCACGCTCCTCCTCTGGTAACCCAGCCCCGTGCAAACGTTAAATTCAGATCACCCACATGTATCAGTGTTAAAAATGGACGTCAAAGCCGACCTCCTGCTTCTAAACGGGAAAGTGATAACGGTCGACAGCGAGTTCAACATCGTCGAGGCTGTAGCCGTCAAGGACAGAAAGATAATCGCAACAGGCACGACGCCCAAGATCGAGGGGCTACAGGGAGAGGGAACAGAGGTAATAGACCTCAAGGGAAAGACGGTGCTACCCGGTCTCATCGACTCCCACCTCCACGTGGTCAGCACAGGGATGCTCCTGTCACAGATAAACTGCCGCACGCCACCCATGAGCTCCATCTCGGACATACTGACC
>JAUWBQ010000035.1 GCA_030601645.1 Candidatus Bathyarchaeota archaeon
GTAGACTCGGACGAGGCGGCCACTCTCGTGGTCGGTCGGGGGATCGAGGTCTTGGGGAGTTCGGAGGATCCGGATCTCCGGCTCACCATGGAGAGACGGATGTTCGATGACATAATGGCGGGTGATGCGGACTTTGGAGCCCTGATCGGCAGGTCGAGGATGAGCGACGTGAGGCCGATCAACGTGGAGTTCCTGAAGGCCGACAAGGCTTCCTCCGCCATGGAGGTCCTTAAGGCCATGATGACGATTTTCTTCACACCTGGTAAGGTCAAAGTCAAAAGGCTGCGGAAAGAGCTGGCTGGGGAGGCTCATGGTGCTCATCCGATACCGTTGGTCTACTACGATGACCTCAGGTGTGCTTGGTATGCGATCAAGAAGGGTGAGGTCCTGAACGAGGCCGGTGAGAGGGACCCCTACCCTCAGGCCATCGTCGTCCTCAAGGGGGAGGGGGTCATCGTCGTGGGGGATGAGAGGCTGGATCTGGAGCCCCATACGGTGGTCTACATCCCGAAGAACGTCCTGCACCAGATAGAGGCTTCAGAGGACGTCGAAGCCCTCTGGCTGGCTTGGCGGGCCCCACCATAGTTTTTCCTCAAACACCTTTGCGCGCGTCGGTGGCTGGTCATAAGGGTTTTCTGGCCGATTCGTTTTCAGTGTGAAGTCTTTGGGTTGTTTGGTGGTCTATTCACGCTGCATGGCTGATTTGGGCTTGGGGCCATGATTTCATCACTCACACGCGCGCGCAACTCCAGGTGATCAGTACCTCTAACCTCAAGACGTTCACCTTCAGGGGTAGTCCCCGTAAGAGTCCACTCTGAGAAACCCATGTTGCCCACTACCCATTGACGATCAACCTCGTGGATAGTGGGTTCGTCATAAGGGAGAAAATGCCTTCAACGGGGCCGGGTCGACCCGCGTACACGTATTCCGTATCCAAGGGAGCTGGGCGTGGAGCTCGGGGCACCTTCATCGGAACATTATAAATAATCATTTGGGTTAATTACAAAAGGAGGTATAAGATATAATTCCTAATAATATTACAAAGAACCATGTTCTTCAGGCGATAGTAGAAATTGAGGAACAGAGTACTCCTACACAGCGAGAAGCTGTTCGATACTTTCTAGAACATCAAGGGAAATATTATCCTCCTAAATATGTGATTTCCATCGCAAATAAGTATGCAAATGGATCAGAACTATCCTCACTTGAATTCTCAGCGGGGGATGAAACAAACAAATTTTTAGAGAAATTAGGCTTCATAATTATCCAAGCTTCTACGTTACATCCTGGGAATATTTGGATCGAAAAAACATACTGGAGAGGTCGTAACCATAAAGAAGAAGGCGAACTTGCACTTGGTAAAGCTTTGATTTCCCCTCAAAAAAGTCGAGGGGGTGCTAATATCTATCGAAATATGACGATGATAAAAAAAGGGGATATTGTATTACATCTTGTTGATAACCAGGATATTGTAGGCGTTTCAAAAGTTAGTGAAGAATATAATGCAAACCCGGATTTTATATTTAACCGAGAATGGGAAGACGATAGTGGAACAGTACCCGGTTATATCGTTAAACTTGAGAATTATCGTCCATTAGCGAAACCAATAAATTGTAAAGACATTTTTAATGAGAGATTCCGAGAAAAATTAATCGCGATTAGAGCTTCAGAAGGCAACTTATTCTATAACAAAGTTCTAAACCTCACACAAGGAGGTTATCTTACAGCGGTTCCTGAGAACCTTTCGACATTACTGAATGAAATTTATCTGGAAAAAACAGGAGAAACGATCCCTTATTATCCTAGAACGCTCGGTCAAGTCGGAGAGAAAAGTAAGATAGCTCTTATAGGACCAACGGGCCCTCAGAAGATTGAAGGTTATATTGAGGAGCTAACAATAAATGATTCTATAAACGATTATTATTGGACATATAGACACTCCGCAGATAAATTACAGCTATTAAAAAAGAATCTACCCTTTTGGTTCTATTTTTATATGCTCCAATCTCGACAAGGGAGTATGTTAATAGAGTATAAGGGACGTGTAATTGATTTTGAGTATGATGAAAATGGATTGTATGAAGACGAAAAACATACGCAACGAGGAAATTATATTATAGATAAGATTGAGAAAATAAGTCCGCCACGAAGTCCAGATTCGTTTAAATTATATGAATCTGAAGGAACCGCTCATAATCTATTTCAAAGGATGCATAATCCTAATGCACCTTTTTTGTACGTAATAGGTGACCCTGCGCATTCAACAGAATCTAATTTAATAGAAGATGATAAAAAAGAAGTGGAAAAGATAATTGAATATCACCTTCTTGTAGGGAAAAATATTGTATTGGTAGGTGTTCCTGGGACAGGTAAAACAAGGCTAGCGAAATCAGTTGCACTTCGATTTTGTGGAAAATTATCATCTGAAAAAGATAATTATGACATAGTAACTGCAAATGCAGAGTGGAGCGCATATGATGTAATTGGCGGTGAAGTTATTTCTGGTTCAGAGGGACTCAGTACTGACTTTCGAATGGGTTTTTTAACTAAAGCTGCAATTGCCGAAAAGAAACCTCATTGGGTAATAATTGATGAATTGAACAGAGCAAACATTGACTTAGCATTTGGAGAAGCATTTACACTACTAGATGTTGAGCATAGACAAAAGAATCCCTTAGTGTCAAAGTCTGATTATCCAAACGCCACATCACTAAAAGAAGATATTTTCATGCCATTAACCTTTCGAGTTCTAGCGACTATGAATAGTTATGATCGAGCCGCTTTATTCTCTCTGGGATATGCGTTTAGAAGAAGATTTGCGTTCGTCGAGTTACCCTCTCCATACAAGGAAGTGTCTGAAAATGGGTACACACGTGATTCTCAAGAAAAATGGATTGAGCTACAAAGCTATTCAATAGCATATGAAAAAGTATCTGATGAGATCAATCGATGGATTAAATCCGACGTAGATAAAATGTCAAGAGGATTCATTTCAGACCATAATTCATTAGAGGTAAAAATGTCAGAGGTATGGAACCAAATAAAGGAAGTAGATTGGGATCCATCAGTTGTAGTAAATGCCGTTATTGGTTGGATTACAGAAAGAGATTTGGTGGATATGGGTTATGCTCAGACAGTAGATTCATTAAAATATCTCATAATTTATTTGAGTTATGAAGGATTTAATTTCATAAATAGTTTGAAAGTTGTTGATCAAGCGTTTCTTGCTTATATTATCCCCCAACTTGAATATTTCCTGCCGAAAATTAGACGTGAAAGTATCACTAAAGAAAGAAGTGAACATAAGGAAATGGAAAAGATCCGTGACCTTCAGAAATATATATCTGAACTCGGATTAATACGAAGTTCAGAAAAAATTCAGCAGATAATTAAAAGACTTTCAGACTTCGGGGAAGTCTCAATCTTCTAACGGTGAAATAGTTGGAGAAGAATCCTCCATCATTTTGCGAATATGAGATAATTCCTAAATCAATTTTTTTGAAGATAAATGAGAGTTACTACGATGAAAATGACTGGAATGAGCTTTGCCGATATGCCATTCTTCTTAGTGAATGGGCAAAAAAAGGAGATGTCGAAGAAAAACCTGGACCCGATGGAGATAATCTATCTTTTGGGGGTTTTATTGGGAGTTACAAACTGACTTCAAATAAAAAATTAGACATCAAAGTTAACAAGAATAAGCTTACTAAAAGGGAATACGATTTAATTCTTAACGAGGTCATTGAATGGTGTTACATTCTTGGGCCCAACTTCTATTCACAATTTAATTTTACTAATCCCTTACATCCCGTTGAAAATATACTTGGTTATAGTAATCATCTGATAGATCTAACCGAACTAGCATTATCTTCATATTTATCACCGATTATTGAAAAAGTAACTAAAATATCTCCAACTGTACATGGGAGAATTAATATTCCTATGACAGTAAGGCACCTCATTCAATCTCAAGCACTTATTGTTTCTATAAAAACGAAGTTACAAACAGACACCTTACCTATTCTTCTACTGATCCGGTTTAATTATGAGATTTCGAGAGGCATTATGGGCTATCTCGCACGATTAGATAATCTAGTGAATGTCAGCGAATACCAAGTTAGAACTTCATTCGAAGACACTCTCAGAAGGAATATGTCTTATCACCAAGGTTTTCTATTAAATCCTAGAAACCGAAGATTGATTCAAAGATCATTTGAACCCGATTTCCATGACCCTGAGGTTTTAAATGAAACCATTAATCAGTCTTCTGGGAATTCCATTTTTAATGATTTAGTTCTTTTATGGGAAGGATATTCTTCAAATCGATCTTTATCGGTTTCACTTGAGGACTTTTTTCGAGGAGGTTATAATCTTAAGCCAATCAGTAAGATCTATGAATTATGGGTATTAAAAAAAATAATTGAGATATTGTCAACATATTATAGTAAACCACAGTTACAAGTCAGAGATGAAGGAATTATTTTTATTTTTAAAAAGGAAGATTACAAAATAGAAGTATTTTATACTTATAATATAAACGAATTCAACATGTTTGATAAACCACCGAGTGAACTTTATCCTGATTATTTGATAAAATATTCTAACGAAAAAGAGAAAATTGTTTTAGCTTTGGATGCAAAGTACAAACCAAGGGTTACCTCTTCAGATGTTCAACAACTCATTACCTATATGTTAGTTACAGGATGGAAGGATATATTCGATAAAATGTATGGTGCGCTATTGTATGTTGGGTCAGGTGAAGTAAAAACAGATACTCAAAAATATATGAGAGAAACACCCGGTGCAGAGATTTTAAAGATATGCATTAGACCAAATTTGGAAGCGGGGCTTAATGACCTAAAAATCTTGCTTTCTAATGCAATCGGTTTTGATAACGTTGTTGAAAATTTGAGACAATAAGCCCGTGCGGTAAGGGATTTTATTTAGACGCTTGATGCGCGCGCGTCTGCATGGCTGATTTGGGTTTGGGGCCATGATTTCATCCCTCACACGCGCGCACGGTGGGAAGAGTCATTATTTATTTGCCATGAGGCGTCTACTGTGTTCCTCCATGATCCGCTCGATCTCTTCGAGTATCAGATCCCTGTTCTCTTGTTCTACCAACCATCTCTTATCGAGCTCCCTTCTCCGTTCAGCTGAAACGAGGCCTTCGCCTCTTATGGCGTTCAACAGCTCGACGAATTGGCCGTATTTCAGCCTCTCATCGTCTTGGATTTCGACCATTTTTACCGTCACCTACCTTACGCCCACAGCATGGATGAGGACTTCGGTCAATAAAAAATGAGACACACGCACGCGGGGCGTCAGAACAGATCCTCGACTTCATCGAGGTCGCCGAACGCTTTGTCGTAGCAGTGCGCATCTTCTCGTAGTCCTGGATCCACGACTGCGGCTGACCCTTGAGAAGACGACGTCTCGAACACGGAACTCCCAGCCGCATATGTCGCATTTGAGTTCTCCTCCGTGTCGTGCAGCCAGCTTCCTCAGTCGTTTTAAATGGGCTTCGTCTTCAATGACGTATATGTATGACTTTTTTCTGAGTGTACCCCCCACCCATAATACTTAGTTGGGGGGACTCTTTAACCGCGTGCTTGGTTGCAGATGCGAGCGACTGCGCGTTATGTTTATATATCTTAGGACTGCTGCGTGTAAGGATACTCTTTGAAAAGAAGGCGAGCAATACGACAACGAAAGCGTAAATTACAGGCCAAGCATTATAAAGAGAATTATAGCAAGGAGCCTCTCACGCGCTGAATCAGGTTTATGACACTTTTCTCTAAACCACTTTTCCTTCGCACGCGAATGTATTTCCTCATACACGTGTGCAGGGAGTGTTCTGCCGCGTGATAATTCTTGTTTACGAAATAGGATTCGAAGTGAAAATATGGGTTCCCCTGACCATTTCGAGTTCGAGACTCCCGTTTGTCGACTTCACTATAGGGATCGTTATGATGCTGATGGTTTTGGGATCTTGTCTCCGGATTCTGGAATCCTGGTAGCTTGGTGGTGAGGCGCGCGCGATCGAGTCATCCTTATCACCCTGGAAATATGTAGTGTTGCGTGAATTCGAGTATAGGAATTTTCTTCGTTATCCCTTAAATACGAGGCTGGAATCATTGAATGCTGAACGGTGTAAGGCTTGAGGGTTGCCGTCGTCGACAAGGAGCGCTGCCGCTCAGAAAAATGCGACCTAGTCTGCATCAAGTTCTGCCCCATGGTCCGTACGCGACGCGAGGCCATCCGCCTCAATGAGGAGGGGAAGATATACATCGCCGAGCTCATCTGCAGCGGCTGCGGGATCTGCGTTCAAAAGTGCCCCTTCGACGCCCTCCGTATAGTCAACCTCCCAGACGAGCTAAAGTCCGAGCACAGCCACCGCTTCGGCCCCAACGAGTTCACACTATACAGGCTCCCCGTCCCCAGGGAGAACACCGTCGTCGGCCTCCTCGGCCGAAACGCCATCGGCAAGTCCACCGTCCTCCGCATCCTCGCAGGGGACCTCCTCCCCAACCTCGGAAACCACGCCCAGCCCCCCAGTAAGGAGGAGATCGTAGAAAGCTTCGCAGGCAAACCCCTCCACGACTACCTGGAGGGGCTCTACAATGGCCGGCTCAATGTGGCCTACAAGCCCCAGTACGTCGACAGGATCCCCAAGGCCGTGAAAGGAACCGTGGGCGCGGTCCTCAGGGCCCAGGACCAGAGGGGCGTCCTCGACAGGATAGCCGAGGAGCTGGAGATCGACAACCTCTTCGAAAGGGACCTCGGCGTACTGAGCGGGGGGGAGCTCCAAAGGGTCGCCATCGCCGCAGCCATCTGCAGGGACGCCGGAGTCTACCTCTTCGACGAGCCCTCCAGTCACCTGGACATATACCAGAGGATCCGGGCCGCCAGGATCATCCGCGGCCTGATAGAGGATGGGAGAAATGTCGTGGTCGCCGAGCACGACCTCGCCGTCCTCGACTACCTCTCAGACGAGATGTTTGTCTTATACGGTGACCCCAACGTCTATGGCATCGTCTCCAACGTCCACGGCGTCCGGGAGGGCATCAACATCTACATCAACGGTTACATTCCCGACGAGAACGTAAGGTTCCGGGAGTCCCCCATCATATTCCATGTGAAGCCCCCTACGCCGGGTTCCGGCAGGAGCCGATCCATCATCGAGTGGACGGAGCTGACCAAGGCCTACGACGAGTTCAGCCTCACCGTCGATGCGGGGGAGGTCGGCGTCGGGGAGGTCATCGGCGTCCTGGGGAAGAACGGCATCGGGAAGACCACCTTCGTCAGGATGCTAGCCGGCGTCGAGGAGCCGGACGGCGGGACCATCATAGGCGGGGACATCAAGGTCAGCTACAAGCCCCAGTACCTCACAGGCACAATCCGGGGAACCGTGGAGCAGGTCCTCAGGAGGGCGGCCGGAGAGAAGTACTTGGAGAGCTGGTTCAAAGCGGAGGTTATAGAGCCCCTTCACGTGAAGGACATCCTTGAGAGGGAGGTGGAGATCCTGAGCGGCGGTGAGATCCAGAGGGTCGCCATAGCCGAGTGCCTCAGCCGGGACGCTGACATCTACCTTCTGGACGAGCCTAGCGCCTATTTGGATGTCGAGGAGCGCCTCGCCGTGGCCCGGGCTATCCGTCGCATCACCAAGATGAGCGGGGTCACAGCCTTCGTCGTCGAGCACGACATCGTCACCCAGGACTTCATCGCCGACAAGATCATGGTTTTCTCCGGGGAGGCGGGCGTGCAGGGCCATGGCGGCAACCCCGTGAGGCTGGAGGAGGGGATGAACATATTCTTGGAGGAGATGGGCATCACATTCCGGCGGGACCAGGATACAAAGCGCCCTAGGGTGAACAAGGAAGACTCTAGGCTGGACAAGGAGCAGAAGAAGACGGGAAGATACTATTACGTCTAGCCTCCATGGCTTTTCAATCGTGGGGGAATGAAGCGCAGACTGAGATCCTTAATGGACGTTCAGAACCAGGGCTAGCAATGCGACGGCCACCCCCGCCAACACCATCTTGACCCCTGAGTACAGGAGGTTCCCCTCGCTTATCCGCCCCAAGAAGACTCCTAGGAGAAACAGGGTGGCCAGGCACGCCCCCACGGAAGCGTAGAACGCGAGGCCGATGGGGCAGAGGCCCGCTAGAGAGAGGAAGAAAGGCACCACGGCGGGGACAGAGGCTATGAAGGGGGCGGAACCGTCCACGACCGCGGCGAAGACCGAGACGAACCGGGAGGCCTGGCCGTAGATGGTGTCATCCAGATCCACCAGCATTGCGTCCTCAAGCTCGTTGAGGCTCCGGCTCCTCTCGGCGCTCTCGGTCATGTATGTCCCGGAGAAGCCCGAGACCGCCATCGCGATGCCGCTAACGACGATCACCCCGATGACCGCCCTCGGATCCGAGATGTTGGAGATGTAGGACCCGATGACCACCCCGAGGCTGGTCATGGCGCCGTCGAAGGCGTTCATCGCGAAGTACCTCCTGAGGATCTTCTGGGCCTTGGTCACCCTTAGGTAGGTGCCGATCTCGTCCCAGTAGTTGGAGAACCAGCGGCTCACACCGCCCGGGCTTTTGTCGGAGTCCTCGTCTTCGGAAGAATCGCTCAACTATCGGTGCTCTCCCCGGGCTGCCGAGCAGCCTTCCAGAACTTTAACTGTATTATTACCCATACTGCTGGGCACTCACACTCAGACACAGGGAGGGAGTTAATAAATTTTCCGTGTTCCCGGTAGTGCCATTAAGAGGGATTTATACCCTAAAAGGTTCGGAAAGGATAAATTCTATGAGTGATTACAACTGAATGGTTCGAACCTCATCGAAGGATATGTGAAAAGTTTGGACGGTCTAGCGATAAAAGCGATGGTTTTGGACGTTTTGAAGCCTCATTCCCCTCAGCTCCCCATCTTCGCGACGTTCCTCGCCGAGCTCGACGGCGTGGACGAGGTGGACGTGAGCCTGGTTGAGATGGACGAGAAGACTGAAAGCCTCAAGGTAGTGATCAGCGGCCACTCCATCGACTACGAAGCCCTCAGGGAGCACATGGGCAAGTATGGGGCGGTCATCCACAGCGTCGACCAGGTCATCGTAAAGAAGGAATGATCATAGCCCCTCTCGGACTGCCAGTCTTCACAAGCATGAGAAGGCGAGTCGATGGTGAACTTAGACACCGTATTCAGGCCCACCCTCAACCCCTTCTTAGATACCACGACGCCTTTCGACGAAGCCCGCCACGTGATCTTCGGCGCGCCCCTGGACGAGACGGCCTCCCACCGCTCTGGCTCCAGGTTCGCGCCCGACGCCCTGAGGCGGGCCAGCCTGTACATGGAGACATACAGCCTCCGCATGGGTCTCGATCTCCCCGACGTCTCGATAGCCGATGTCGGCGATCTCAGGGGCCTCAACCATCCTGAGACCTCGTTGGACGAGATCTCTAAAGCCGTAGGTCTCATCAGAGGCTCCGGTAAGATGGCGGCGATGCTGGGCGGGGAGCACACCGTCACCCTCGGGGCGCTGAGGGCTCTCAGGCCTGACCTGGTGGTGGATTTCGACGCCCACATGGATCTGAGGGACAGCCTCCTCGGGGTCAGGCTCTCCCACGGGACCTTCCTGAGGAGGGCGATGGAGGAACTCGACTTCAAAGTCGTCATCTTGGGATGCAGGGCCGTCTCCAGGGAGGAGATGGATTTCGCAGAGGAGAACGAGGACAGGCTGGCGGTGGTGACCGCCGCCGAGCTTCTAAAGGGTGGAATTGAAGTGGGCCTCGAGGCCACAGAGAGTTGGCGCGATGAAGCCTCCTCTACCTACATCAGCGTCGACATGGACGTTGTCGACCCCGCCCAGGCTCCCGCGGTGGGCAACCCCTCCCCCGAGGGCATAGGTGTCCCCACCCTCATCGATCTGATCTCGGAGGTCGCCGACGAGCGCACCCACGGGTTCGACCTGACGGAGGTGACCCCCCACTACGACTCGGGCCTCACCGCCACCCAGGCCGCCCACGTTGCGCTTGAGACCATCTACGCCTTGGAGGCGGCGCTGAGGCGTCCACTGTGACAGCCCATATATGGGACCTCGGCGTGTAGATACGTGAGTCTGGGAACCATGGGGTTCAGGGTCGAAGAGGAGATCGCAGCCCCCAGGGGGAGGACGGCGCCGGGAAACCTTCCCCCCTCCTACCTCCTGTCCGCCGGCTACGACGGCAAGCTGGAGAAGGCGTTCCTCCGCCTCTACGAGCCAGAGTCCAAGCAGATCTACCTCTGGTACGACAACACGGGCCACCTCTCATACGCCGTCTCCAAGGAGACTCCTGAGGTGCTCAGGAAGATAGAGAGGCTCGTCAACTACCCCGACTTCCTCACCCTTGAGCAGGTGGACAAGTTCGACGCCTTGGCCGATGAGACCATCACCGTGACCAAGGTTGTGGCCACCAACCCCCTGGCCATAGGCGGAAGGGCCGGAGGCGGCATCAGAAACATCATCGGCCAGAGCTGGGAGAGCCGCATCCGCTACTACCAGAACTACATCTACGACCGGGGCCTCATCCCCGGGATGCCCTACAGGGTGGAGGAAGGCAACCTCGTGGAGGAGGGGTACGAGATCCCAGAATCCATCAGGGCAGAGATGGAGCCGCTGTTCGCCGATGTGGACCCCGAGTTCCGGGAGCACATGATGGAGTGGGCCCGGCTCCTCCAGTGCCCCATCCCCGACATAAGGAGGGTGGCTGTGGACATCGAGGTCTACACCCCCATAGCCAACAGGATCCCGAACCCCGACGAGGCCCAGGAGCCCATCACCGCTGTCTCCTTCGTCTCCTCCGACGGGATGAAGCGGGTGATCCTCCTGAACGATACGGGGGAGGAGGCAATGCTGCCCGAGATCGACGGGGCTGAGGTTGTGTTCTACCAGGACGAGAGAGACCTCGTGGAGGATGTGTTCAGGGTCATGGACGAGTACCCCATCGTGCTGACCTTCAACGGGGACAACTTCGACCTCCGCTACCTGAAGAACAGGGCCCAGAACCTGGCCATCTCAAAGGATGATGACCCGATCACTGTGGGGAGGCGGTTCGCCTACCTGAGGAACGGGCTCCACATCGACCTCTACAGGTTCTTCCTGAACAAGAGCATCCAGATCTACGCCTTCGGCAACAGGTACAGGGAGAACAACCTGAACGACGTGGCGGGGGCGGTCATCGGGAAGAGGAAGATCGATGTGGGGAACATCTCCGAGCTCACCTTCGAGGAGCTGGCCCGGTACTGCCTGAACGACGCCGTGATCACATACGAGCTCACCAGCTTCAACGACGACCTGACCATGAAGCTGATGGTCATCCTGAGCCGGATCAGCAAGCAGACCATGGAGGACCTGACCCGGATGGGGGTGAGCCGCTGGATCCTGGCGCTGATGGAGTGGGAGCACCGGCAGAGGGGCTGGCTCATCCCGAACACCGATGACATCCTCCGGGCCAAGGGCGGGGCCACCACCGAGGCAGTCATCAAGGGGAAGAAGTACCATGGCGCCATAGTGCAGGACCCGAAGCCTGGGGTCCACTTTGGCGTCACGGTCCTCGACTTCGCCAGCCTGTACCCGTCCGTAATCCGGAACTGGAACTTGAGCTACGAGACCCTCCTCTGTGGCCATCCGGAGTGCAGGGAGAACCTTGTGCCGGGGACTCCTCACTGGGTCTGCACCAAGAAGCGGGGGATGACCAGCCTGATCATCGGGA
Organism: Candidatus Bathyarchaeota archaeon; assembly: GCA_030601645.1. Next base: position 11,749 of record JAUWBQ010000035.1, read on the forward strand.
GCCTCCGGGATCTCAGGGTTATGAGGTACAAGCCCCTGGCTAAGGATGTGAGGCTCACGGAGGAGGAGCGGACCTTCTACGATGTGGTGCAGAGCGCGCTTAAGGTGTTCCTGAACGCCTCCTATGGGGTCTTCGGGGCGGAGAGCTTCCCGTTGTACTGTCTGCCCCTGGCGGAGAGCACGGCGGCTGTGGGGCGGTACGCGATGACCGAGGCCGTGAAGGAGGCGGAGG
>JAUWBQ010000054.1 GCA_030601645.1 Candidatus Bathyarchaeota archaeon
TCGGCGCTCTCCACCATGAGCTGGGTGTTGTTGGCGTGGAGGTCCAAGGTGGAGACCAGGGGCTTATCCCCTATGATCTTCCGGACCTCTGAGAGGGTGTGCCCCTCGATGTCCTCGTGGCTCTCGCTGACCCCGGCCCCGTGGAGGTGGAGGGCCACGCCGTCAAACGGCTTTGCTTTGCGGATGCCTTCCAGGATGTCCCCGAGGAGGGTGTCGAAGGCCTCGGCGGTGATGGTTCCCGAGGGGGTGGCCGAGGCGAAGACCGTGGGGATGAGCTCGAAACCCTGTCTCTCGCAACCGTCCATCAGGCCCCCGACGGGGGTCTTGGTGCCCCCGAAGTAGTCGAAGACCTCCTCGCCATAGAGGAGGCGCCTCTTCCTGAACTGCTCCAGATCGGTCTTGATGTTGGAGAGAACGTTGGTCTCGTGGGATATGGTTCCCGTGACTATTCGCATAGAAAGTTCACGGTAGATGAAATCGGGGATGAGGGGAAAACGTTACCGGTCGCCGCTCACACGAAGAAGCGGGTGAGGTCCACTTCCTTCTCGGGGTGTCCCTCAACCCGTGGGAGGACGCCCTCCTTGACGAGAAGCCTGCGCTTATCGTCCAGGCTCTCCTCGTCGTACCCGCCGCGGAAGCCTCCCAGCCCCCCGTTGGACCAGATCACCCTGTGGCAGGGGATGACGATTCCGCAGGGGTTGGACCCCACGGCGTTCCCTACGGCCCTCGCCGTCTTGGGCCTCCCGATGGCCTCGGCCAGCCTGCCGTAGGAGGACAGCTTACCGTACGGTATGTTGTGGATCGCGTGCCAGACCTTCTTCTGGAACTCGGTCCCCCTGAGGTCGAAGGGGAGATCGAAGGCCGTCGGCTTTCCCTCGCTCCAGGATTCCAGCTGCTCCCTGAGTTCCTCGAACCTGGACGGGTCATGGACGAACTCCGCGTCGATCCTCCTCTTCAGCTCGGAAATGAAGGACTCCTTCCTACCGGAGGCGTGGACCTGGACTAGACCCTTGTCGGTTGCCGCAGCCCAGACGGTCCCAATAGGAGTCTCGATTCCGGCGTAGTATACCTTCTCCATCGTCGTATCATCCTTTATCCGCGAGTCCTACATCAATGTAGGCAGGGATGTTTATGGCTCGACGGCTTAAAATCGTGTTGGCCTCAGGCTCACCCAGGAGGATGCGGCTGATGGAGCAGCTGGGGGTGCCCTTCGAGGTCGTGGAACCGGGGGAGGTCGAGGAGTCCGTCTCGTTGGAGCCTGCGGAGGCGGTGGAGAAGAATGCGCTGGCGAAAGCGAAAAGCGTCGCACGGGATTTGGGGGAAGGGATCGTGATCGGGGCGGACACCGTTGTGGTGAGCGGGGACAAGGCATTTGGCAAGCCCCGTGATCCGATGGAAGCCCGGGGGATGCTCAGGAGCCTGGAGGGCTCGGTTCACTCGGTGTTGACCGGAATTGCGGTCGTGGACGCGAGATCCGGTATGATAGAGTCGGATGTCGTGGAGACCAGGGTCACAATGCTCCCCCTCTCCGAGGCCGAGATAGAGGCCTACGTGGCCACGGGGGAGCCCCTGGGGAAGGCCGGAGGTTACGCCATTCAGGGCATCGGGGGAGTCCTCGTGGAAGGGATAGAGGGCTGCTTCTACAACGTGATGGGCCTCCCGATGTCCAGGATGTTCGAGATGCTGAGGGGGTTCGGCGTGGATATCCTGCGATTGGCTCAGATGAAAAATTTATAGAGAGAGATATAGCCTATATATCCTATATAAATTAGATTTTTATCTCATAAACTGTCGTACATCTCGATACACTTGCGAGCAGATTACACCGCGCACCCATCAAGAATCCATGGGAAGAGACATCGTGGTATTCGCCACTGTCCCTCCCAGAGGCATCAGCGTTTGACATCCCAGAGGTGGGTTTGATGTCGAGGAGAGGCGGCACATCGATCTGGGAGGACGTTCCGATCCTCTCGAACAACAAGGTCCGCCTCATACTGATCCTCGCCGTGGGAATCTTCCTCTTCATCTCGAGCCTCGAAGGGGTGAAGAGCGGGTTCAAGATCATCTTCGCCGAGTGGCAGAAGGGCATCCTCGACATGATAACCGCCAACACGGCGCCCTTGACCGGCCTCGCCATCGGCATCCTCGGCACCGCCCTCGTCCAGAGCAGCAGCGCCGTGGTGGCTGCGACAATGGTCTCCATGTCGGGGATGGTGGCGATAGGCCTCCCGTTGGAGGCAGCGATGCGGTTCGGGGTTCCCATGGTCCTCGGGGCGAACATCGGCACCACGATCACGAACACCATCGTGATCTTCGGGGTCAAGAGGGGGATGACGAACCAAGAGTTCGGGGAGACGATCCCAGGGGTGATCGTCGACGACGTCTACGAAGCCCTCACCATAAGTCTCTTTTTCATCGTGGAGATAACCACGGGCCTCATCAGCAACACGGTGCTCGTCCTAGGGGACTTTCTTACCCAGACTCTGGGGCTCGAGGAGGCCTTCGCCGCCTTCGACAAGACCATCATCGACATCGTCATAAAGGAACCCATCGTGACGCCCCTGAAGAACATGGTGACCGGCCTATTCGGGGTCAGGGTAGGTGGCGTCCTGCTGTTCATCATCTGGTTCGCCGTCATCGTGGTCTCAATGGGGCTGATAACCAAGGGCCTAGAGAACCTGATTCAGACCGACTGGGAGGACAAGGTCAAAGCCGCCTTCAGCAGCCCCGGCAGAGGATTCCTCACCGGATTCTCCATCACCTGGCTGGTGGGGAGCAGCTCCATAGGCTCCTCCCTGATTGTGCCCTTCCTGGCGACCAAGGTGGTGGACGTGAAGAAGGCCTACCCATACCTGGTGGGCTGCAACATTGCCACGACCGTCGACCTCTCCCAGATCTACGGGTACATCGCCGGCGGCGTGGTCGGGGTGATGCTCGGCTCCGCTCACGTGATGCTCAATATCATGGCATTACTCCTCTGGCTGGTCTCCCCCCTCCGCTTCGTCCCAGTGGCGGTCGCCGAGGAGATCGGGAGGAGGATCCAGGAGAACGAGAACGCCGGCCTGACATTGGCGGTGTGGGTGATAGTCATATTCTTCGTCTTGCCCATAGCGATAATATACATGTCATGAGGAGTGAAAAGTACGTGAAGTCAGACATCCACGAAAACGAAAACCGGAGGGAAATGCATGAGTAAGCGAATCCTGAGATGGTTCGGCGATTTCCGCAACGAGATCGTCCTAGGGATGGTGCGGGAGCACCTAGAACTCACCGAGAGCGCTGTCAACGCACTCTTCAACATGGTGGACCGCGCCTGCGACACTCCGGAGGAGAAGAAGGCTCTCTACGATAAGATCGCGGAGTTCGAGATGAGGGCGGACCAGCTCAGGAGGGACATGATCGTCAAGCTCACCGAGAGGGACGTCTTCCCCAACGAGCGGGAGGACCTCATGGAGCTGGTGAGGGCGGTAGACTGGGTCGCCGACTGGGCAAGGGAGGCGGGCCGGATCCTCATAATACTGCCCTTCGAAAACGCTCCAGATGAGGTCAAGCAATCGGCCCGAGACATGAGCAAGGCCTGCACGAAGGCGGTCTCCATCCTCTCCGACTGCATTGAGGCTCTCTCGGAGGATCGGCTCAAGGCCATCGGGCTCGCCGACCAGGTAGAGATGATCGAGGAGGACGTAGACGACCTCTACAGCGAGGCCCGGAGGCACATCGCGACCCTGGAGTTCAAGGGGTTCAGCGACGGCGCCCTCATACTGCTGAACGAGTTCTTCGACGCCTTGGAGACTGTAGCCGACTGGTGCGAGAACACCGTCGACATCGTCCGGGCCATAGCCATTCGAGGAAAATAGTAGTCTGCTTCACATAATCTGTGTTTACGGAGGCCTACAAAGGCAGGATATCCTCTTTTATTGAATGGGTGCTACTCTTGTAGATCTGCTTGAGCACCCGGCTGAAGAACGCCCTCGGCTCCCTGTTCGCTATTTACTTCTTCGTCTCCGGGATCGTGGTCATCAAGTCTGCGGCTGTCATCCTTGGAGAGTCCCTGGCGGAGAAGATAGTCCTCCTCATAAGGGACACTACGAGCGGGGTCTTCGCAGGCTGGCTCGGCACCGCCATCATCCAGAGCAGCGGGGCCTTCGACTCCATCGTCGTCTGCTTCACCTCCTCGGGTGTGTTACCCCTCTCCCTCGCCGTGGCCACCATAATAGGTGCAGAGATAGGGACCACGGCCACCCCCTTCCTCATCTCCGTCCTGAGCCACTTCAGGAAGGGAAAGAGACTCACCGCCAGCTTCAGCGTGACCGTCTCCCACGTCATGTACAACCTCTTCACCCTCCTCCTATTCTATCCCGCAGAACTCTTCTCCGGCGTGTTCACCAAGATAGCAATGCAGGGAAGCAGCATCTTCCTCAGCGCACCGTGGCTCCAAGCCTTCCCGGACATCATCGACTTGGCCACACCGTGGGTCGACGCCCTCGTGGAGAGTATCCCGCCCTGGGTTGGCCTGGTCCTGGGCGGTTTGATGCTCATCGTCGCCCTGATAGGGCTGGAGAGGTACATGACGGCAATCTTCAGCATGCCCAGGTCCTGGAACCTGATCAGGGCGACCTTCACCAAGCCCTACAGGGCCTTCATGGTGGGGTTCCTCTTCACCGTCCTGGTACCAAGCACATCGGTCATGGTCTCCCTCCTGGTGCCCCTGGCGGGGAGCGGCGTCATCAGGGCCGACTACTACATCCTCCCCTACATTCTGGGCGCGAACATAGGCACCGTCTTCGACGTGATGATAGCGGCCTTAGCCACCGGAGACCCCGCCGCCCTAGGAGTCTGGCTCGTCCATCTCGCCATCAACCTGACCGGGGCCATCATATTCATGCCCCTCCTCGACCCCTTCAGCAGGCTGGTCAGGTGGATCGCGGAGCAGTTAGCGGCCTCCCCCCGGCTCACCCTCGCCACAGCCGTGGTCTTCTACGCCGTGCCTGTGCTGATTTTGGTCGCGTACATGCTATGAGGGAGCCCGGGTTGGGGAAACTATATATTTTATAGAATCTATATAAGTGAAGTCGTTTCGAGGTTCCGTCATGGCGAGTAAGCTGTTCGGCTGGTTTGCCCCCAAGAGGGGGGACAGAGTCCTAGAGATGGTGGAGGAGCACCTAGCGCTCACCCAGGACGCGGTCAGCGACCTCTATAGGCTGGTGGAGGCGAGCGCCCTGAAGAAGGAGAGCGACTCCAAGGAGCTCTTCGAGAGCCTCTCGAAGCTGGAGATGAGGGCGGACCAGCTCAGGAGGGAGATGGTGGAGGAGCTAACCAGGAGCGAGATGTTCCCCGAGGAGAGAGGGGACCTGATGGAGCTCGTCAGGGCGGTGGACTGGATCGCAGACTGGTCCAAGGAAGCGGGTCGGATCCTCATCATCATCCCCTTTGAGAATGCCCCCGAGGATCTGAAGATCGCCGCCCAGAACATGTGCAGGGCCAACGTCGACTGCGTCACCGTCTTGGGCCGGTGCATCAAGGCCCTTCCCAAGGACCCGAGGGAGGCGCTCAACCTCGCGGACGAGGTGGAGATCTTGGAGGAAGAGATCGACGAGCTCTACTCCGTCGCCAGGACCCATCTCGCGACGATGAACTCCAACGGGTTCACGACCGGCTCTCTGATACTCCTCAACATGTTCCTCGATGCCCTCGAGACGGTGGCCGACTGGTGCGAGAACACCGCGGACATAGTCAGAGCCGTGGCAGTAAGGGTCCATTGATTTTTTCTTTCTCCCGTAAAATTAGAAAAAATAGGCTCTAACCAGACTCATTCTTCTTCGACCGTGATGGCCTGGGCGGGGCACGAGCTCACGCAAGCCAGGCACAGTATGCAGTCTTCCATCCGGGTGGGCTGGGCCTTCCTCTCGTTGTTGTACTCCTGCATCTCCACGATGTCGTAGACGTTCATCGGACAGATGTCTGCGCACACTGCTGCTCCCTCGCAAGCATCAAGGTCCACGATTACTTTAGGCATCACAGACACCTGCAGATCTTATTGGAGTCTCGCGTTCGCCATCTTTAAATCTTTTTGCAGGTGTAATAAGTAGATACTTATGGCAAAATTTAGGGTGGAAGTGGACAGAAACATTTGCCAAGGCTTCGGAGCCTGCGTAGAACTCTGCTCCGAATCTTTCTATTTGTCCGAGGAAGACGGGAAATCCAGGTTGAAGGACGGAGATGAGATCACGACCGACGGGGGAAACGTTAAGGATACCATCGAGGTAAATAGGCTGAGATGCTATGGCCAAGCGGAGGCCACGTGCCCTTTCAACGCCATAAGCATCATCAGGTTATAGGTGAACCATAATTGAGTTGCATCGGTCTCGAGGATGATTCGATATCCTTTCTCGTGGGAGGCGAAGCCGGCCAGGGGATAACCCGGAGCGGCTCCCTCCTGGGCAAGGCCCTCATGAGGGCGGGTTTCAGCGTCTTTGGCATGAACGACTACCCCTCCATCATCAGGGGCGGCCACAACTTCTACCTGCTGCGCGTCTCGGATCGCGAGGTGCACTCCCCCGCGGACACCGCTGACATACTTCTGGCCCTCAACAAGGAGACGGTCCTCCTCCACCAGGGCGAGCTGAGCGAGGGCGCGGGGGTCGTCTACGACAGGCAGGTCGAGTTCGAAGAGGGGGAGCTGAAACGGGATGACATCAGCCTCTTCCCGGTGCCCTTCTCCGAGATCGTGAAGGAGATAGGGGGACCCCCTATCATGATGAACACCGTGGCCCTCGGGGCGGCCGCAGCCCTCGTGGACTTCGACCAGGAGACGATCAAGCAGGTCATCTCCGACGCCTTCTCAGGCAGGGAGAGGATCATCGAGCAGAACGCCCGGGCCATCGAGATGGGCTTCGAGTATGTGAAGGTGAACTACGGCGACGGATTCCCGTGCAGACTGGGTCTCCTCGAAGAAAGGCCTGAGAAGATCATGCTGACGGGGAACGAGGCCGTAGCCCTTGGGGCTATCCAGGCCGGCTGCAGGTTCTACTCGGCGTATCCCATGACCCCCGCCAGCGGCGTCCTCCACTACCTGGCGGGGAAGGACATCGAGACGGAGATGGTGGTCGTCCAAGCGGAGAGCGAGATCGCCGCCATGAGCATGGTTGTCGGAGCCTCCTACGCCGGGCTGAGGTCCATGACCGCCACATCGGGCGGAGGGTTCTGCCTGATGACCGAGGCCTTCGGTCTCGCCGGGGCGACGGAGACCCCCGTCGTCGTCATGTTGGGCCAGCGACCCGGGCCGAGCACGGGGATGGCCACCTACACGGCCCAGGCCGATCTTCTCTTCGCGGTCCACACATCCCAGGGGGAGTTCCCCCGGGTCGTGGTCGCGCCGGGAGATGTGGAGGGCTGCTTCTACAGGACTATGGAGGCCTTCAACCTGGCGGAGAAATACCAGGTTCCGGTCATCATCCTCACGGACAAGTTCATCATCGAGAGCCACAAGTCCGCGGAGCCCTTCGACGCGGGAAGGGTGGCCATCGAGAGAGGGGATCTGCTTATCGCAGACGAGTGGACCTCTGAAGAGAGATACAAGCGGTTCAAGATCACCGAGAGCGGGATGTCCCCCCGGATCCTCCTCGGCACCAGGGGCGCCACCGTCCTAGCCAACGGCAACGAGCACGAGGAATACGGGTATTCCACCATCGACCCAGAGAAGGTGGTGGCCATGGCCGATAAGCGATTCAGGAAGATTGAGCCCCTGAAAGAGGAGATCTCCGGCATGCGGCCTGTGAGAGTGTTCGGAGACCCGAACCCGGATGTCACCCTAGTTGGGTGGGGTTCGACCAAGGGGCCAGCCTTGGAGGCATTGAAGATGCTCAAGATTCGGGGGGTGAAGGCCCGATTCGTCCAAGTGGTCTACGTGGAGCCCTTCCCCACCGATGAGATGGGGGAGCTGCTGGAGGGGGATGGCGAGTTCATCCTCCTGGAGACGAACATGACCGCCCAGCTCGGCAAGCTGATCAAACTCAACACCGGGTTCGCCTTCGAACACGTCGCCCTGAAGTACGACGGCAGGCCCTTCAACCCGGGTGAGATCTGCGCCAGGGTCGAGGCGGTGATGTGATGGCGACGATGCAGGATCTGGCCACCGACCAGACAAACTACTGGTGCCCGGGATGCGGTAACTTCGGGATCATCACGGCAGTGAAGAGGGCCATCGTCCAGCTAGGACTTGGTAGGGAGGACGTGACTGCAGTTACGGGGATCGGGTGCCACGGGAAGATGACCAACTACCTCAACGTGAACGGATTCCACGTCATCCACGGCAGGGTCCTCCCAGTGGCCACGGCCATCAAGCTGGCGAACCTGGAGCAGACGGTGATCGGCTTCTCCGGGGACGGCGACTCCTTCGGCATCGGGATGGGCCACTTCCCCCACGCCGCCCGGAGGAACCCCGACATCACTCTGATCGTCCACGACAACCTCATCTACGGCCTCACCACGGGCCAGACCAGCCCCACCACCAGGAGGGGCCACATGACCAAGTCCACCCCGAGGGGTGCCTTCGAGGAGGCCGTGAACCCCATAGCGGCGGCTCTGGCGAGCAACGCCTCCTTCGTCGCCCGGGGCTACGTCGGGGAGATCCAGCAGCTGACGGATCTCTTCGTCCAAGCCCTGTCGTGGGAGGGGTTCGCCATGGTGGACGTCCTCCAGCCCTGCGTCTCCTATAACAGGATCAACACGTACCAGTTCTACAAGGAGAGGGTGTACAAGCTGGAGGAGGCGGGCCACGACCCCTCGGACATCTCCCAGGCCTACGAGAGGTCCCTGGAGTGGACCGAGAGGATACCCATAGGCGTATTCTACAAGAGGGAGCGCCCCGTCTACAGGGAGAACTTCCCGTTCCTCGAAGGGGAACCCCTGAACAGACGAAGGATAGACGATGCGGACATAACAGGCCTGATGAAGGAGTTCGCCTAGAAGACGCTCTCCTTATCTCCATTTATTTAGCAATTTTTTCGCTCAATAGCGCGCTTGCGAGCTAATCACATCATAACTATTAAATATCTTTACAATATGTTGTCTACCACACGCATGCTCGAGAAGATCGGTTGTGAGGCAGAAAGACGAGGCGTGAAAGTCAAATTTTCAGAGTGATCTGAATAGTTTTGACATTTCTCTCTCTTGCCTCGTCCTGCAATCTATTTGGCACAACCCTCTCTTCTCGTAAATGCGTGGTTCACTATCATTGTGTGTGTAACACTAAATCCATCCGCACACGTTGTAATGAAAGTTCAAATCAAGATGGAGTCGTTTCAAAAAATAAAAATGCCTTATTCCCCAAGCTGAAGGAGCTTCCTCGCTGCGACCTCGGCCGCGATGCCGCACACCTTGTAGCAGCCCTCGTCGCTGT
>JAUWBQ010000206.1 GCA_030601645.1 Candidatus Bathyarchaeota archaeon
GGTCATGGTGAGCTCCTCAATCTCGGGACTCAACGAAGCCAATGTGATGTGCTTCCTGTTGTCGAAGACGACATCCTCCCAGAGCTCATCGACCATTACCTTGATCTGGTTATCCACGGCGATGTAGCCTATTCCCTTCAATTCCTCCTTGGTCATCACCCTTCCACATGGGTTGTGGGGGTTACAGACGAAGATCAGCTTGGTCTTCGGGGTGACGAGTTCGTTGAGGTCGTCAGCGTTGAAGCCGTATCCATCCTCCATGTCAAGATTCCAGTGAACGGGCTTGACGTTGAAGATATTCTTCGTCAGATGTTCAAAGGGATCATACATCGGATTAGTCACTATTACCTCGTCACCGGGGCCTGTTGCATGTCTGAGCGCCATCCACATCCCGGTTATCACCCCCGGAGTAGTGATAATGTCCTCTGGAGTTGCGTCTACATTGTTCACTCGCTTAATCTTCTCGGCCATGGCCTCCTCAGCGGATCGATCATAAAAATTATAGAACAGATTCTCTTTATCCACAGAGTCATGTAGGGCCTGCTTAATCTCAGGTGGAACACCGAAATCAGTGTCCGCCAACCATAACGGGATCACATCCGGTGGATCTCGCATCCAACGTACTCTTGGAGTCTTCAGCATCTCCTCGATTGTCGCTGAATTAAACAGATCTTTTTCCATGGAATCGCATATAGTCCAAGTCTATTATGAACCTTGCGCGCGCAAGACCACGAGACGCGAAGGGAAAAGACCAACGCGATGCAGAAAAATAGATAATTCCACGAAAAAAATAACCCGCATGAGCGAATCCACGACCCCTTTCACGGAAAGGACCAGTAAAACACCTCCCCGAGAAAAGGGGGGGGTCATGCGTCTGAGCGGGAATAACACGCAAAACACCGAGAGGAACCCGGAAACAGCTCCTCATTCACCCCGTTCATACCAAAAGGAGCACTTATTCATACCCAAAATCTATCCCAATGCCTCCACGGACCCGTGAAGCCAGACCCTCAGAAACCAACGGCTTCACACGAAAAAACGCAGACCCCCACCCACCGACACGCCCGGAAACACTTATCCCCTGCCAGCCACACGCGAAAAAACGCTTACCCTAGGCCAGCCCCATCCAGCAACTTATAAGCCACACGCCCAACAACCATAAACCAGAAATGACAGCCCCCAACCTCTACGACACCATCACCGCCATCGCCAAACGCAGAGGCTACTACTGGCCCAGCTACGAGATCTACGGAGGCCTCTCCGGCTACGTCACATACGGAGACCTCGGCACCAAGCTCAAACGCAACATCGAGAACACCTGGCGCAACCACTTCACCCGCCAGCAGAACATCCTCGAGATAGAGGCACCCATAATCAACCCCGAGACCATATTCGAGGCCTCAGGACACATCTCCAACTTCAAGGAATACTCATCCGAGTGCACCAGCTGCGGCCACAGCTTCAGAGCCGACCACCTCATCGAGGACAAGACCGACCTCGAGAACGTCGAGGCCATGGGCGGAGACGCCATCAAGCGCCTCCTCACCGAGCACAAGATCAAATGCCCCCGATGCGGCTCACCCCTCAAAAAGCCCACACTCATACTCACCATGTTCAAGACCCAGATAGGCGCCACAGGCGGCCTCACAGGATACGCCCGCCCCGAGGCAGCCCAGAGCATGTTCATAAACTTCAAGCGAGGGTACCAGCACGCCCGGGAGAAACTACCCTTCGCCCTCGCCCAGGTCGGCAAGGTCATGAGGAACGAGATCAGCCCCCGACGCGGACTCACCCGAACCCGCGAGTTCACAATCATGGAGCTAGAGCTATTCTTCGACCCCCAGCATCCGGAGTGCCCCTGGCTCAAGGAGGTCGAAGACGAGAAGATCAGGCTCCTCACAGAGGAGATGCTGGCCAACGACGAGAAGACCCCCCTCGAACTCACCATCAGGGAGGCCGTGGAGAAAGGCCTCATCCTCCAGGAGTGGAACGCCTACTACATGGGCGTCTCCAAGCAGTTCATCACCCACCTGGGCGTCCCCCACGACCACCAGAGATTCAGGGCCCACCTCCCCGACGAAAGAGCCCACTACTCCGCCCAGACATACGACCACGAGGTCCAGCTGAGCCACGGATGGCTCGAGGTCGCAGGCCACGCCTACAGAACAGACTACGACCTCAAATCCCACCAGAAGGGAGCCGACACCGACATGACCGTCCTACGCGAGGACGGCACCCGATTCACCCCCCACGTCGTCGAGCCCAGCTTCGGCCTCGGCAGACAGTTCTACACAGCCCTCGAACACGCGTACGAGCGCAGGGACAAGCGCAACATACTCCACCTCCCACGAGACCTCGCACCCTACCAGCTCTCCATATTCCCCCTCGTCACCAAGGACGGCCTCCGGGAGAAGGCCCAGGAGGTCCACGCAGCCCTCGAGAAAGCGGGATTCACGACATTCTACGACGACAGGGGATCAGTAGGCAGACGCTACGCCCGCTCCGACGAGGCAGGGACCCCCCTCGCGGTCACCATCGACTACGCCACCCTGGACGACGAGACCGTCACCATCAGGGACAGGGACAGCTGGACCCAGGTCAGGACCCCCATCAAGGACCTAGCACCCAACCTCCAGAGCTACTTCTCCAACACAGCCCAATTCGAGGACCTGGGACAGCCTTTAAAATCCTAGACCAGCCGAACCCCGACCCTACGGGGAGTCCTCCAGGAGGACGCCCCCCTTCGCCTCGATCCTGCCCCTGAAGTCGGAGACCACCTCATCCATCCGCCCCTCGCTCAGCTCCCGGGTCCCCCCCTCCGCCACGATATCCACCTTAATCTCCCTCACGCTCTCCCTCCCCTCCCTCGACTCCGGCGGGGTCGCCGCATTCTTAATGTAGACGTCAGGGTAGTCCAGGTGCATCTGCCTGTAGATGGGGAAGAACTCCCAGAACTTCACCCGGGCGGTGAGCGTCCTCGCGACGAACTTCGTGGGGGTCCCCTCCTCGATTATGGGGGCGACGAAGCCGTCGAACATCGCCTCCATCTCCACGGGTATACCCGGGAAGGTCACTATGAG